>JAGCWG010000465.1 GCA_017961965.1 Bacteroidaceae bacterium
ACGAAAAAAAAGAGAGTTACAAAGTTACAAGTTACGCTTTTGTGTGTATGCCTTTGTATATGTGTATGTTGTGTTTGAAATTTAGCGTAACCTGCAGAAAACAGTTTACATTTGTGGTTACGCTTTGATATAATATTAAGTTCCATTTCTAATGGTCTTTGCATAAAAACAAGAGTGTTGTGGATTTAGTGCAGCTGGTATGCTCAATTCCGAAGAAAAAAGTTTGTTGAAATTTGTATTTGTCATGGAAGTTTCTTATCTTTGTAGAGTAAATAAAAAATACAACGAACTATGAAAAGACTGCTTGTCTTCTTTTTTGCAACAATAATATCGCTCGGCACTCTGTTTGCCGAGAACGTGTACAACGTGATGTCGTTTGGTGCCAAGGGTGACGGAAGGACGGATGATGCCGTGGCCATCCAGAGGACCATAGACGAGTGCTCACGGAAGGGTGGTGGACAGGTTCTCTTCCCTACAGGACATACGTTTCTCGCTGGTCCTATACGCCTGAAGTCGGGAGTGGACATGCACCTTGACGTGAATGCTACGCTCAAGTGCAACCCAGATGAGAGCATCTATCACCTTAGTGCCTTCGGGGCAAACGAGGGTGAGGGTATGATGTGGATTTATGCCGACGGGGCTGAGGACGTTTCCATCTCAGGCAGGGGTACGATAGACGGAAGCGGAGTGGACTTCATGGGCAAGGAACTTCATGACTCCTACGAGCTGAAGCCTCTCAACGGACCATTCGACCCACGTCCGCACGTGCTTACGCTTATCGGCGTCAAGCGTCTCTCCATCAAGGATGTGACCATCCGCAACGGAGCATACTGGACGGTTCACCTCGTGGGTTGCTATGATGCAAACATCGACGGCATAAGCTTGATGAACAACCTCAAGATTCGTAATGGCGACGGAATAGACATCGACCATTCACGCAAGGTGCGCATCTCAAACTGCTTTATCGAGAGTGGCGACGACTGCATCTGCCTCAAGAACCGAAGGGAGTATGAGAAGTATGGCGTGTGCAAGGATATCACGGTTACGAATTGTGTCATGACTTCACGCTCATGTGCCATCAAGATAGGCTCAGAGAACATAGATAGCATAGCCAACGTGGTGTTCGACAACTGTATTATCCGTGCCAGCAACCGTGGTCTCGGCATACAGAACAGAGACGAGGGCACGGTTACGAATGTCGTGTTCAGCAACATGATTGTGGAGTGTCAGCTCTGGAGCGATGTGTGGTGGGGTAAGGCTGAGCCTATATACGTGACCTCATTCCCACGTGCCGTGGGCAACCACAAGGATGCAGGATGGCGTTTCCCTAAGGGTGCCAAGGAAGGCAGATGTGGTGAGGTGAGCGAGATATATTTTAATAATATAAAATGTTACAGCGAGAACGGTTGCTACATCGGAGGCGATACGGAAGGCAAGGTGAACAACGTGTATCTTGACAATGTGGATCTCGTCTTGCAGAAAAAGACCCAATATGAGGGTGGGGTGTATGACAAGCGTCCTTGTGTAGGTGAAGGTTTTGTCAAGGGAAAGACATACGGAGTTTATGTTGATAATGCAAAAAATGTAAAAATGACGAATTTCCGTGTGCGATTCCAAAAATCTTATCCTTTTGAAACTTATGCAGGTGACATTTTTGGTATGAAATGTGAATAAATGTGAAAATCCAAATTACTCCCACTTTTGTAATTTGCATCTGTCCGAAAATGCATTCAATGCTTATAAATTAGCAAGAAATTGATGTAAATCGCTATTCTTGCTAATTTTTTTTGTGTTTTTTCTTTCCTATACGAAAATAAATACATATTTTTGCCATCGTTAAAAGTAAACGTAAAAGATATGTCCCAAAAAATTAACGATAATTCATAGGAAATATTCTCGGTTACGATTCGGAAATGTTTTAGGTGTTTTTGGGGTTCGATTGTTAACTTTACAGAAATCTATCTGAAATATGTCCGAGGTAAAAGTAATGTGATTTTTGGGATTTATCTGACTAAAATATAAAGAATCAATAAAAGCAAAAGTAATATTATGCCCCATAAAAATTTAACTCCCTCATACATCTTCGAGTCAAGCTGGGAAGTATGTAACAAGGTGGGAGGCATTTATACGGTTTTATCAACTCGGGCAAAGACGCTTCAGGGTTCGCATAAGGACAAGGTGTTCTTTATCGGTCCTGATTTTTGGATAGGTAAACAGAATCCTCTATTCAAGGAAAGCAAGTCGTTGTTGGCAAAGTGGAAAGAGGCGGCTCGTGAAAACGATGGGCTGAACATTCGTATTGGACGATGGAACGTCCCAGGAGAGCCAATCGCAATTCTCGTTGATTTCTTACCATTCTTGCAGCAACGTAACGAAATATTCGGATGGGCTTGGGAAAACTTCCAGGTTGACTCACTCCATTCATACGGCGACTATGACGAGAGCATCGTCTTCTCATGGGCAGCAGGAAAGGTTGTGGAAAGCTATTTCCGTTTCTTCGGACTTACGGCTAAGGATAACGTGGTGTTTCAGGCTCATGAGTGGCAGACATGTCTCTCAGCCCTCTACATCAAGAAGTACGTACCAGAGATTGCTACAATCTTCACTACTCATGCCACTACCATCGGTCGAAGCATAGCAGGCAACGGAAAGCCTCTCTATGACTATCTGCAGGCTTATAATGGTGACCAGATGGCTATGGAGCTTAACGTTGAGGCTAAGCACTCTGTTGAGAAGAAGGCAGCGCACAATGTCGATTGCTTTACTACCGTGTCCGACATAACAGGTAAGGAGTGTGAGTCACTTCTCGACAAGCCTGCGGACGTCATCCTCATGAACGGATTTGAAAACGACTTCGTGCCAAAGGGAAAGGCTTTTGCTCAGGTACGTACAGAAGCACGTAAGACGCTCCTTCATGTGGCAAACACCCTCTTGGGTACGGAACTTGGCGACGATACCATTATCGTGACGACAAGTGGCAGGTATGAATACAAGAACAAGGGAATAGACCTGTTTGTTGACTCTTTCAACAGACTTCGTCTTGACTCCAGACTTAATAAGCAGGTGCTCGCATTCGTGATGGTTCCTGCATGGATAAAGGGTGCCCGTGAGGATCTCAAAGAGGCATTGAAGTCTGCAAAGACTGGAAAGCCAGTGGGAGACCCACGCTTCACTCATGACTTCAATGAGCAATGGAATGACAAGGTGCTCGGTCAGATGGCATGGCTTGGCATGAACAACTATCCATCGGACAAGGTTCACCTCATCTTTGTTCCTTGTTACCTTGATGGAAAGGACGGAATATTCGATAAGCATTACTATGACCTTCTCATCGGTAATGACCTTACGGTATTCCCTTCATACTATGAGCCATGGGGCTATACTCCAACAGAGTCTGTTGCCTTCCATGTTCCTTGTATCACGACCGACCTTGCAGGTTTCGGCCTTTGGGCAAACAGCCTTGTGGGAGGCTACAGCTGTCTCAAGGATGGTGTGAAGACAGTACATCGTTCCGACTACAACTTTGAGGATGTGGCAGAGGTAATCAAGAATACCATACTCTCATTCTCAGAGATGACCGAGGAAGAAGTGGCAGAAGTTCGCAAGTATGCAGAGAAGGTAGCGGAGAAAGCCTTGTGGAAGCACTTTATCAAGTATGACCACGAGGCATACGACTTTGCTCTCAATCAGCGTAACGAGCGCATTGGCTGAAAGCCACTTTAATTAG
>JAGCWG010000466.1 GCA_017961965.1 Bacteroidaceae bacterium
ACATACGAGACCTTCGGCCCTCGTTAGTAAAAATTAGCTTTAATATTGATATATGACAATCAATTAACATATACAAGTAATATTAACAAAACAAATATAGATATATAACAGAAACGCAAGTATGTATGCTTGTGTTTCTGTTTCTTTTTTCAAGACAAATAGCGTAAGAAGACCGTCTTATTTTGATTTATTTGAAAAAATACGTGCGTATTTTTTTGTTTTTTAATTTTTATTCTTATCTTTGCCAACGACTATTATATTTTGAGAGGCATTTAGCAGCTATAAATGCTTTGAAGACGAACAGATAAATAACTAAGAAAAGGTATATTCGGGCATTTTGGGGGATTATGCCTAATATTGTGCTGCATTAACATTAGTAAGGGAAATATATGAACATTGAAAAGAAAAAAGCGTCTATACATCTATTTATACTACTCCTTTCAATGGCACTTATTGTGTCATGTGGCGGAGGAGAGGATGATGTTGGCCGTAATATAAAATCAACAACTTTTCTTGATAGTGCAAAGACACTTCTCATCAAGAATCCGGATAGTGCAATGGCCTTCATCAATAGGGTTGGACGCCATGGTAAGATAAACAAGGACACCATCCATTGGGCACGTGTGCTTGTGTATTCCAGTACTTATGAGATGGACGAGATGGATAGCGAGCTTAATGCCATCCTTGAGGATCCAAGTCTTGACCATAACTCACGCCTCTACATAGATGCGTTGGGACGTATGGTGGAGTTGTGCATATTCAAGAATCGGTTTGAGGATGCCATACGCTATAATCTTGTTGGCGATTCAATAGCATACGCACTCGGCGATGATAAGATGAAGGCAGAATTCCATTATTATATGGGTGTTTGTGTGCTCCAAAGGGACAATGAACTCGGTGCAAGGTATCTTAAAGAGTCGATTGATATGTACAACGCCCTTGACGGTGACTCAACTGTGTGGAAGAACATCATCCATGCATCAAGCTATCTCTGCAACGTGTATGTGATGGGTGGCCGCTATAAGGATGCCATTAAAATTGGTGAAAGGTTAATGCAACGAATTGACAGCCTTTCAAAGATAAAGGACTTCAATCGATATGACAGCGATAATACCATACGTGCAAATCTCTGCGGTCTTATGTGTATAGCATATGCAGGCAACAAGCAGATGCTTGACGCTGGTATGGAATATGCTAAGTGTCAGCAATATAATTCTACGAGCCCAAGTGTTCCGCTACTTCTTGCCAACTGTCTTCTTGCCATGGAGCGTTATGAGGAGGCAACGGACAAGTTGGAGGACATACGTCATGAATATTACCAGAAAGGTGACACGCTTACATACGAGTATGCCGACGTTGTCAACTCGCTGAAGAGATGTTACCAGAAGCGTGGTATAATGGACAAGGCTTTCCTATATTCTGAGAAGGAGATAGAAATACGTGAAAATATTTTCACTTCAGAATTGAGAAACAGCGTGACAGAATGGGAGATACGCTACAAGATGCGTGAAAAGGAGGCTGTTCTTCGTGACACCACCAAAGACACCAGGATATCACGTCTTACATCCATGTTGCTTGTGGGACTTCTTGCCGTGGCACTTGTGTTCATCTTTATGTTCCTTCGCTACAACAGGGTTCTTAATGCCAAGAACAAGGCTCTTGCCCTTCAGATTAACCGTGATCTCAACGATAAGAACATGGGCAAGGCAGATGCTAAGAAACAAAAGACAGAGACAGAAGTTGTGCCGGATGCAGCCATTGAGCAGGTACTCAAGTTTGTAGAGGAACTGATTAGTAGAAAACTGTTCTGTGACAGCAACTTCGACCGTGAGACGCTAATGACGGAGTGTAACCTCAACCGTCGTCTTGTGACACGCTACTTTGAGACCGTTATGGGTAAGTCATATTCCAAGTTCCTTGCTGTGACTCGAGTTGAATATGCGGCTGATCAGATTCGTAAGTTCCCTAACTACACCATAGAAGCGATTGCTGCAGAATGCGGTATTGCAAGCCGTGCCACGTTCTACCGTCTCTTCTCCGACCACTTCGGAATCTCACCTACTGACTACCGCCGTCAGTGTGTAAACATTGATGCGGATAAAGAAGAAGGGTAGTTGAGATGGTTGCTCATTAATATTAAATCATTTCGTTTCTCTCGATTATCTGACCATCGAGAAGATTGACAATACGATCGGCATACAGGGCATCACGTTGGCTATGGGTAACCATAACAATCGTGGTGCCTTCTTCGTGCAGTTGCTTGAGCAGTTCCATCACCTCCTTGCCATTTTGCGAGTCGAGGTTACCTGTCGGTTCGTCTGCAAGGATGATTTTAGGTTTGCTGATGATGGCACGTGCTATGGCGACACGTTGTTGCTGTCCACCTGACAACTGCTGTGGGAAGTGAGTTGCACGATGTCCCATGTTTAGTTTTCTGAGCAGTTCTCTTACCATTGTTTTGCGCTCGTCCTTATTTGTACCGAGGTAGGTTAGCGGAAGCTCTATGTTTTCCTCTACGTTGAGTTCGTCGATGAGGTTGAAGCTCTGGAACACGAAGCCGATGGTACCACGTCGCAGACGTGTGCGGTCATTCTCGTTGAGAGTGCTCATCTCACGGTTGTTGAGATAGTATTTGCCCTCGTTGGGAACGTCAAGGAGCCCCATGATGTTTAGGAGAGTGGATTTTCCACATCCTGAAGGTCCCATGATGGCAAGGAAATCACCCTCATTAACTTCGAGGCTTACGCCATTGAGAGCCACGGTCTCTATTTGGTCTGTTGCAAAAGACTTCTTTATGTTTTCTAATCGAATCATAGTCTTGTTTTTTTAATTAAGAATTAAGATTTGTGAGTTAAAGATTTTCCACATCATAATTCTTAATTTTGCATTATGAATTCTTCATTTTAAAATGTGCTGCCCTGTAGCATTGTATGGTGACAGTAGCCAGTGTAGCAAGTGCGACCACAATGAATGCGATAGGATAGGCAAGTATCGTGTATTCTGAGTGAAGAGTGAATCGTGCCATGAGTATTTTAATGAGCGAATAACTGCATGGTATGGAGATTACTGCGCTACATATAGTTAGGAGCAGGTACTTGCGGAGGAATATCCTCATGACTTGTGTCGTGGTTGCACCGAACACCTTGCGTATGACAATCTCCTTGCGTCGGTACTCACACTCGAACATGGTGATACAGAACACTCCGATGAGTGTGATGAACATGAAGATACCAGCTATTATGCTTAACTGTATCAAGAAACTAAATTCCTCAAAATACAATCTGATAAATCCGTCGCTCATACTTCTCAGGTTGATTCCGTCCTCAGTCCTGTGACTTCCTGAGTAGCGGTTATATATTTTCTCTATCTCGTCTCTGAGTTTCTGTGTATTCTTGTCCTCTTTTACTCGGATGTTTATGATGTTTAGGGAGTTGTCATAGAGACCGCCTTTCTCTGGGATGTAAAAAAGAAGAGCCTCTTCGTCATTCTTTATGCGCAAGGAAGTGAAGATGACGTTATGGCAGAAGCCCACTACATTATGGCGTGTATCGTAGTCGTTGTCGTATGGTAGTATCTGTTTGCCTGCCTTCAGCCATGTGAACTTCTTGTGTGCTGCTTCGTTGAATATGAATGCCCCAGAATCGCTGTCACAGATATCCCTTCCGTTGGTTATCTTTATGCCAAGCGTATTGATGTATTTCCTGTCAACAGGTATGACGGAGGTGAAGATGTTGTATTTTTTGTCACACGTACGTAATGCCCATTTAATGTAACGGTCGTTTGTACCGATGCCAAACATGGAGAAGCTTACGCTTTCCACGCCGTCCAGTTTCTCAATGTCACGTCGTATGTCCTCCCTGTGCTGTCGTGCCTCTGTTGTCTGAATCGTGCCGTATAGGATATTCTTGGTATCATAACCATAGTTGGCGTTGAAGATGAAATGTTGCTGAATGAGCAGAGCTGTGATGACGGTTGTTGCCACGAGGCACGTGATGAGTTGGAATGATATGCGCATTGTGCGGAGTCGTCGGCTCAGAGCCGTAAGCCCAAACGTACCCTTTAGGGCAATGTCAGGAGCAAATGATGTTGAGAACCATGCTGGATAGGCACACGATACCAATGCCGCCCAGATGATTAGCACGAATGTGAATCCTGTTATACGCAGGTGGTCAAGAGGACTTACGTTTCCTTCAATAAATTCGTCCATGCACAGCAAAAGTGCCATGCTAATACCGAAGGCAAAGATGATGATGATGAGCGATTCTGCCATAAGGTTTGTAACTATGCTCGAACGGCTTGCACCGAGTACACGGCAGGTGTTGATGTTCTTTATCCTCATAGGTGCCATGGCAAGCGTGAGGTTGATAAAGTTCACGTTGGTGAGGATGAAGATGAGAATGGCTGAGAAGAACAGTATCTTAGTCATTGTCCAGTTGCCCTTGTCCTCCATCTCGTCGATGCCAGAGAAGTAGGCATCGTGGATGTCATGAAGATGGATGTTTATGGTGGAGACATCCATTAATTTTAGTTCCTCATTCTTGCAGAGTGTCTTCACCTCTTTTAGAATTCTTTTTTCTATTTGTGGCACGTGTTCAGAGTTCTCCACCTTGACATATATGTGGTAGATGAAGTTGATGTAACTATTGCCGTCCTTATTCTTACCGTATTGATAAAAGCCGTTGCTCACGGAGCAGTTACGTGGGAAATCCTTGTAAACACCTGCTATGCGATGGGTGACGGTAAAGCCATTGTTGTTCCACGAAACTTCTTTACCAGATATATGTGTCGTACCGTACATACTTTGTGCATATGATTCAGGCACGACGATGTCTCCATCTACATGGTTGGGGATAGAATCGATAATCTCGATGCCGAAGAATTTCAGGTATTCGGCATAGCCGTTGATGTAACGGCATTTGTATGTTTTGTCCTTACCACTCTCCTCATCATGCTTCTTGAGCGTGATGGATATGCTTGATGACTCTATTATGGCTACATCCTTCACGTTAGGAATACGCTTGGCTATGTGCCTCATAGGGGCAAATAAGTTTGCTGTGGTGTCAATATCGTTGCTCAACATCTTACCACTCATCTCGATGCGGTACATCTGCCTCCAATCCTTGAAACAAGCATTGTACCTTACTTCCTCTTCCACCTTGGTGACGAAGAGAAAGAATGAGGATATGGCAATACAAAGCCCCACGAGGTTAAGGCTGTTTGCCAACTTAAACCTGCGGAACTGAACCAGTATGTTTTTTATTATGCCTATGAAACTTATCATGACAGTTAGTTATTCTTTTATGCCGTGATGCAAAGTTACATATTTTTTGTGTCTTCACATTGGGTATGGCGCAAATGATTCCATTATTTCGCATAATAGCAGAAGTAATTGTCAAAATAATTTACAATACTCGGTAGTCATGTCAAATTTTTTTACATTTTTATGTTTTTTTTCAAGTGTCTCGTTATAAAAATTGTTAAAACGGTTTTGGAAATGTAGAAAGTGTTTACCTTTGCAACGTTGATAATTAAATGGGGTAAGTCTTGTGCGTGAGTATATGCTTACTTCGACTGATATTGAGGTTTAATTAAAAATTAGTTATTTATTTGTAAATAGGTCAATTCTAAAGAATATCCATTATTCTGATTGTTTAGGAACGGCCTAAAGAAAAATGCCTGGCTCGTGATGAGTCAGGCATTTCCTTTATGACTTGTTGAATGAATAATTTATTCGTTTCCGTCGTAAGCATTTCCACCCTCGTTTCCTTCTTCTTCGAGGTCTTTCAACTTATCGTTATTTTCTTTGATATATTGTCCGAATTTTTCTTCCCAATTCTCTCTTGTAATTTCGCCAGAACCGTTGAAATCACTCCAGTTGATTTCGCTGACAAGCATTCTGTCAAATGCTATTGGTGATGTAAGTTCTTCTTTTAAAGCGTATGAGAATTGCTCCTCATTAATGTGAGTTCTTTGGAGTGCAATATTTGTACCATCTTCAAAAGTAACGTATGTGATAACGTTATCTGGATCATCCTTGTCAAGAGTCCATGTGAATGATTTATATTCGTATTCTATCGGACCTTGTGGATAGTGTGTTACAATCTTACCCTTTCCTTCTGTTGTGAATTTGTTTTTTGGCTCAAACTTCAGATATTTTTTGTCGCATTGTATTTGATGCTCTACACCTTCATATTGGAATTTTTTTACGTTTTCTTCACCTTTTATTTTTAAGGCGTTTTGATCTGTTGTTACCCAAGAGCCAGCAAGCGTAACACCTGTAAATTCTGGTTCTTGATCATCGTCGCCGCATGACACAACTATTGTGCCTAAAATAGCAAAAAGGATAATGCTAAGTAATGATTTAATTTTGCTCATTTTCTTTTGAATTATTTTTTTGTTATTACTATCGTTTATTTATTAGGAATAAATCCACTTTATCTTTTTTCAAAGTATGTTGTATCCTGAATCGTTTATAAACCTTGCAAAGATATGTATTTCTTTTGCAAGAAAGGAATTATTTATGTTAAAAAATACGATTTTCGACCTTTATTGTTATGTTTTCCGCCCAAAAGTCATGTCTAGGTGTCAAAAGTGCATTGCATTCCACATGCTGTACCTTGTTTCTGGATTGATTTCTTCCAACTTATGAAAAATGTCTGCCATAGTTGCTCTGTTTGTCACTTCCTCGTATGGACAGAGTGTTTTCTGTTTTTCAAAGCCGAGATCTTCTGCCACTTGTCTTATCATACTCTCATGTACGAGGCATAATGGACGTATAATTTGGATAGGGTAGTGTTCCATCCTGAGTTTAGGTTGCATGGTCTCTATGCGTCCCTCAAATGTGAGGTTCATGAGCATGGTGACGAGGATGTCGTCCATGTGGTGCCCAAGGGCAACCTTGTTGAACCCGTTATGTGTGGCAAACTCAAAGAGTGTCTTGCGTCTGTTCCATGAACACAAAAAACATTTTGTCTTTCGTCTGTCCATACTCTCGTCAAATGACGAGTGGAGAATATGCAACCTTATTCCGAGGTCATCGCAGAACTGTTGGAGGTATGTTCTTTCTGTCTCGTAAGGTATATTGTCCATGATGATGTGAGCGGCTTCTACCTGTATGCTTGGCTTGAAGATACGGGAACGCTTTGCGAGGAGGCGTGCCAATTCGAGTGAATCCTTGCCTCCAGAAAGGGCAATAAGAATCTTGTCGCCATCTTCGAGAAGCTGGTAATCTACGCAACCTTTGTTGAAGAGTTTCTGTATCTTATTTTCCATTACTTGTTTAGTTTCCTATTTGTTTTTGTTTTGATTGCGAATATCAGGAACATACACGTCTCCCCATTTGAAGAAATCTATGTCATAATCATCTTCGCTTCTATATACTATGGCAATACTCATGATCTGATACGGATAATCTTGAAGACAATATTTGTATCTGTATTCTATTAATGCCGTCATGATGTTGTGGAGTTTGTCTCTGTCTATGGCAAGGTGTGGAGAACCACGTTCTATAGAACGTCGTGTCTTTACCTCCACGAAGTATAACACTCCGTCCTTGCGTGTCACAAGGTCAAGCTCGCATCCATGATGAAGGTTCCAGTTGTGATCGAGGATTGTATGTCCCATGCGCATGAGGTGTAAGGCAGCTATTTCTTCACCATTTTTTCCAAGTTCTATGGCATCGGCTTTCTTCTTATGATATATTTCTGTCTTGCGAGCAATAATATTGTTTATCTTCTCAAAAGAATATAATGTACCGTCATTCTCAATATGGAAGACCTTTATGCCAATACTCTCAAGGTATTTGCCGATGATATTGTGACGCTTGCTGGTGTAAACGTAATCGTCGGAGTCCATTATGGCTATCGTATAGCCTTTGGCTAAGCCATTCTTTAGTCTTTCTACACCATTGAGGAATTTGTTTTGCTTTATGACCTTTGAATAGACGGGGTTGCCATATTTGTTTTGTGCCTCAGACGGAACGAATCCGAATTCGTCAAAGAATGAAATGGACGTTATTCCTTCTTCGGTAAGAGTGTCAATGATAATGTCATGTGAAGTGTCACCTGCCATGCCTTGTGCCCTTTTTGCTACGATATCTACCACACAGTTCACTCCTGCGGAATGAAGAAGGCGTGCGACCATTGAAGGGTCTTTGTGCCCGAGTCCTATGGTGTAGATATTGGCTGCCATACTCTTACCTGTTATGTTGTTCCTTGAATAATTCAATCTTGGACTTGGCACCTGCCACGATGGCATAGTCCTCTGCCTGGAATGTCATGGCTGGGTCAGGGTTCATGAATGCGCCTTGGTTAGGGCGTATGATACCCATGACGATACAGGATGCTTGTTCACGTATGCCTGATTCCATGATGCTCTTGCCTATGAGTGGTGAACCTTCGTGTATGAAGATATTCTCAAGTGAGATGGAAGCATTTGTCTTTTCTTGTGGCTTTATGCTGCTCTCTATGAGTTTTGAGAATCTGTCCATCTCTTGGTCGGTTCCCGCTACTACAAGTCTGTCATGAGGATAGACGTGACGTTCGCCTCCAGGAATAAGGATGTTTATGTTGCCTCGTACGATACTCACGACGTTTACTCCTGCCTGTTTGCGTATGTTGAGTTCACGAAGTCTCTTTCCGCAGAATGTGGACGTCTCAGGTACGTCGCACTCAGAGATATGAATATCCATGGAGAGTAGTGTCTCCTTGTCCATGCTCTTTATTGCCCTTCGTGCTTCGGCAAGATTTTCTCGTGCAAAAAGGTTTTCCGTAAAATGGTTGGCAACATGTCTTACTAATGTAAGGCGTGAAAGTCGTAGCCATATATTTTCCAGACATCTAATAATATTGTCTGACAATCAAAGTTTCGTGCGTTTTGTCTGGCGTGCCTCAATCTGTTGTTTGGCGTCGTTGCTCAGATGCTTGTTGAAGAAGTCGAGCGTAGGATAAGCCAGGTTCATGATGTATGGCGTGAGGAATGTTGTGAGTACGGAAACTGCTACTACGATAGGGTAGAGGCTTGGGTCCGTAACTCCGAGTTCTTGACCGAGTGCTGCTATAATGAATGCAAACTCTCCAATCTGTACGAGTGAGAATCCTGTTTGCAAGGATACTCTGAGTGACTGTCCTGACAGGAGAGTGCCGAGGCTTCCGAACACAATCTGTCCGCATATCACGATTG
>JAGCWG010000467.1 GCA_017961965.1 Bacteroidaceae bacterium
TAACCTTGAAATCAAGGCTGGTGTCGTAGAGGGTACATTCTACGATGCAAAGGGTATGGCAGCAGTTGCTTCAGTACCAGGCAGAGAGGAGCTTCTTTCAAAGTTACTTGGAAGTTTACAGTCTCCAATCACAAATTTCGCTCGCGTTCTCAACCAGATCGCAGAGCAGGGTGGTGCAGCAGAGGCACCTGCAGCAGAAGCAGCTCCTGCAGAGGAAGCTCCAGCAGCAGAGGCAGAGGCACCAGCAGAAGAGCCAGCTGAGGCTCCAGCAGAGTAATTTAGAATACTCAAACCAATATACATTGATTTATAATTTTTTAATGGAGGAAAATAATCATGGCAAAGATGACAACAGAAGAGTTTATCGCAGCTATCAAAGAGCTTAGCGTATTAGAGTTAAATGACCTTGTAAAGGCATGTGAGGAAGAGTTCGGCGTTTCTGCAGCAGCAGGCGTTGTAGTTGCAGCAGCAGCTGGCGACGGCGCAGCAGCAGGCGAGGAGAAGGACGAGTTTGATGTAGAGCTTACAGAGGTAGGTTCTGAGAAGGTTAAGGTTATCAAGGTTGTTCGTGAGGCAACTGGCCTTGGTCTTAAGGAAGCAAAAGAGCTCGTTGATGGCGCTCCAAAGGTAATCAAGGAAGCAGCTGACAAGGCTACAGCAGAGTCAATCAAGGCTCAGCTTGAGGAGATCGGTGCAAAGGTTACTCTTAAGTAATTATTGTTCGACGAACTTTACATTTGGCAGGTTCAAAAGAACCTGCCAAATTTTTTAAATTAATACTTGACTTTAGTATTGACTTTGGCATAGAATGTAGGTTGCACTATTGTGGTGCAGTGTGCATTGCTATGCCTTTTTTCATGGCAATGAAATTCGACAATAAAACATTGCAACATTTCGGCGAAGTGCTTTAAAATCGCTGTTTTGTTGACAAATAAAATGAGAGGTGGAACGTCAATGGAGAAAAACAGAATACGTCCAGTGAAAGCTGGAAAGAACTTGCGTATGAGTTACTCGAGACAAAAAGAGGTTCTTGAGATGCCTAATTTAATCGAGGTCCAGAAGAACAGTTACGACTGGTTCGTTAAGGATGGATTAAAAGAAGCATTTGCAGATATCTCACCTATTCAGGATCGAGGAAATCAGCTTGAGTTGCATTTTGTTGACTTTGCACTATGCAAGGATGAGGTGAAATATACTATTCCTCAGTGCAAGGAGAGAGATGCAACATACGCAGCACCTTTAAAGGTAAAAGTGCGCCTTGTTAACAAGGAATCCGGCGATATGCAGGAGCACGAGATTTTCATGGGTGACTTGCCACTTATGACTGAGACAGGTACATTTGTTATCAATGGAGCAGAGCGTGTTATCGTATCTCAGCTTGTCCGTTCACCAGGCATCTACTATGCAATCGGACATGATAAAATTGGTAAGGAGCTCTATTCATGCACAGTTATTCCAAATCGTGGTGCATGGCTTGAGTATGAAACAGATTCCAATGACGTTTTTTATGTACGTGTAGACCGTAACAGAAAGGTACCTGTTACAGTCCTTATTCGTGCACTTGGTTTAGGAACAAATCAGGAAATTATAGATGTATTTGGTGAGGAGCCAAAGATTCTTGCTACATTTGCTAAGGATCCAGCTATCACTGAGAAGAACCCACAGGGTAGCTATGAGGGAGGTCTTTTAGAGCTCTATCGTAAGCTTCGTCCAGGTGAGCCTCTTGCTAAGGATAGCGCAGAGTCTCTTATCCACGGTATGTTCTTCGACCCACGTCGTTATGATCTTGCAAAGGTTGGACGCTATAAGTTTAACAAGAAGCTTATGTTAAGAAACCGTATCACAGGTCATGTTCTCGCTGAGGATGTTGTAGATACAACAACAGGTGAGATTATTGCTAAGGCTGGTGATAAGGTAACACTTGAGATGGCTGATACTATCCAGAATGCAGCTGTTACTCATGTATTCATCCAGACTGAGACACGCAATGTTAAGGTTCTTTCTAATATGATGGTTGACATCACTAAGTTTGTAGATTGTGATGCTAAGGCTCTTGGTATTACTGAGCTTGTATACTATCCAGTACTTGAGAGAATTCTTGAGGAGAATACTACAAAAGAAGATATCGAAGATGCAATTGAGAGATCAGTAGCTGATCTTATTCCAAAGCACATCACAGTAGAGGATGTATTTGCATCTATTAACTATAATATGCACCTTGAGTACGGCATTGGTAAGGATGACGATATCGATCACCTTGGTAACCGTCGTATCCGTGCAGTTGGTGAGTTATTACAGAACCAGTATAGAATTGGTCTTTCACGTCTTGAGAAGGTTGTACGTGAGCGTATGACAACTCGTGACCTTGAGGACATTTCTCCACAGAACCTCATCAACATTAAGCCTGTTACAGCTGCAATCAAAGAGTTCTTTGGTTCATCACAGTTGTCACAGTTTATGGATCAGAACAACCCACTTTCAGAGTTGACACATAAGAGACGTCTTTCAGCACTTGGTCCTGGTGGTCTTTCAAGAGATCGTGCCGGATTCGAGGTTCGAGACGTTCACTACTCACACTATGGACGTATGTGCCCTATTGAGACTCCTGAAGGACCTAACATCGGTCTTATCAACTCTCTTGCAAGCTATGCTCGTATCAATGAGTATGGTTTTATTGAGGCACCATACAGACGTATTGATAAGTCAGACCCAGAGAATCCTCGTGTAACAGACGACGTAGTTTATATGACTGCTGACGAAGAGGATAATTATCATGTAGCACAGGCTAACGTCAAGCTTGACGAGGAAGGCCACTTCATGAGAAAGAACGTATCTGGTCGTTTCCGTGAGGAGACACAGGAGTACGATAAGAAGATGTTTGATTACATGGACGTATCTCCTAAGATGGTATTCTCAGTTGCTACTGCACTTATTCCATTCCTTCAGAACGATGATGCTAACCGTGCCCTCATGGGTTCTAACATGCAGCGTCAGGCAGTGCCACTTCTTACTACAGAGGCACCAGTTGTTGGTACAGGTATGGAGCCAAAGACAGCTGTCGATTCAGGCGTTTGCGTAGTTGCTAAGCGTGCTGGTGTTGTTGAGATGTCTGAGACAAAGCGTATTATCATCAAGGCTGATGAGGACGGTACAAGAGATGAGTACAACCTCTTCAAATTTACACGTTCTAACCAGTCTAACTGCTACAATCAGAGACCAATCGTATTCAAGGGTGACCATGTAGAGGTTGGCGAGGTTATCGCTGATGGTCCTTCTACAAAGAATGGTGAGCTTGCTATCGGTAAGAATCCACTTATCGGATTCATGACATGGGAAGGTTACAACTACGAGGATGCGGTTCTTCTTTCAGAGAGACTTGTACAGGATGATGTTTATACATCTATTCATATTGAAGAGTACGAAATCGATGCTCGTGATACAAAGCTTGGACCAGAGGAAATCACACGTGATGTTGCTGGTGTAGGTGATGATGCTCTTAAGGATCTTGATGAGAGCGGTATTATCCGTATTGGTGCGGAGGTTCGTGCAGGTGATATCCTTGTTGGTAAGGTTACACCTAAGGGAGAGACAGAGCGTACTCCTGAAGAGAGACTTCTTCTTGCAATCTTCGGTGAGAAGGCTAGAGAAGTTCGTGATACTTCACTTCGTGTACCACACGGAGCTTATGGTATCGTAGTTGATGCTAAGGTATTTACACGTGAGAACGGTGATGAGCTTTCACCAGGTGTTAATAAGTCAGTTCGTATCTACATCGCTCAGAAGAGAAAGATTGGTGTAGGTGATAAGATGGCTGGTCGTCATGGTAACAAGGGTGTAGTTTCCCGCGTACTTCCAGTAGAGGATATGCCATATCTTCCAAACGGACGTCCACTTGATATTGTCCTTAACCCACTTGGCGTTCCTTCACGTATGAACATTGGTCAGGTCCTTGAGATTCACCTTTCACTTGCTGCTAAGGCTCTTGGATTTGATATTGAGACACCAGTATTTGATGGTGCAAAGGAAATTGATATTCAGGATACTCTTGAGCTTGCAAATGACTATGTAAATATGCCATTTGACAAGGAAGAGGCTA
>JAGCWG010000468.1 GCA_017961965.1 Bacteroidaceae bacterium
ATGCTGTAGGCTGAATCGTACCGTCATTTGATGGAATCATCATACTTGGGTCACGTTCCTCTATATTCGCGAACTGAGCAAACTCACCACGGAATCGGAGTCGTACATCACCCACGGCACCATTACGATGCTTTGCTATGATGATTTCTGCCAAACCACGAAGGTCATTTCCATGCTGATCCTTAAGAATCTTATAGTATTCCGGACGGTGGATGAAACAAACCATATCGGCATCCTGCTCGATGGCTCCAGATTCACGGAGGTCAGACAACTGCGGACGCTTGCTGTCCGGGTCGTTGGCATCCTGTCCCACACGATTCTCTACGGAACGGTTCAACTGTGAAAGAGCGATGATAGGAATATTCAATTCCTTTGCAAGTCCCTTGAGGGAACGAGATATGGTACTTACCTCTTCCTGACGTGAGCCATATGACATTCCGCTCGCATTCATCAACTGAAGGTAGTCGATAATGATAAGCTGGACACCATGTTCACGAACAAGTCGGCGTGCCTTAGTCCTGAGTTCAAATACAGAAAGTGAAGGCGTATCGTCCACATATAGCGGAGCGTCATAGAGTTCCTTTATCTTGTAGTCGAGTTGTGGCCATTCGTACTCTGCAAGTCGTCCACTCTTGATTTTTTCACCAGGAATCTCACACACATTAACTATGAGACGGTTAACAAGCTGGACGTTTGACATTTCAAGAGAGAACATTGCAACGGGCTTTCGGTTTGTCACCGCAATGTTTCGACACATAGACAACACGAAGGCAGTCTTACCCATCGCCGGACGAGCTGCTATAATGATAAGATCAGACTTCTGCCAACCACTTGTCATCTTGTCTAGACGGTCGAAACCGGAAACAAGTCCACTCATACCATCATCACGTGCAGCTGCCACACGTAACATATCGTAGGCTTCCTTTATCACAGGGTTAATCTGTGTAAAGTCCTTCTTCATATTGGTCTTTGAAAGTTCGAAGAGTTGTCCCTCAGCTGACTGCATGAGTTCCTCAACATCCTGTCCTTCATCAAAGGCCTTTTTCTGTATTTCGCTTGCGTAAGAAATAAGCTGACGTGCAAGAGCCTTCTGCGCGATGATACGTGCATGGTAGTCAATATGAGCAGAACTCAGTACCCTATCGCTCAATTCCGCAATACGTGCAGGACCACCCGCCTGTTCAAGTTTACCTTGTCGGCGCAACTCCTCCACCACGGTCAAAGTATCAACAGGTTTATTCTCACCAGCCAAAGTCTGGATTGCCCTAAACACATGTTGGTTCTTGCTGTCATAAAAAGATTCAGGCTTGAGATAGTCAGATACTTGTCCGAAAGCATCCTGCTCTATCAGACATGCACCAATGACCGCTTCCTCCAAATCGAGGGCTTGAGGTTGTAAACGTCCGTATTCACTTTGAGCAGGAACATCGGCTTTGCCTCTGCGTCTCGGTGTTGTATTTATATCTGGCATACTTAGTTTCTCTCCTTTATCTCTTTAATACATATTTCTTTCAAATCCGTTGCAAATGTAGAAACATTTTTCCTAACGGAGAGCAAATCACACAAAAAGATATTAACACTACACATCGCACTATGTTGATAACCCTGTTAATAACTGTTCAAAACTGTTAATAACCCTGTTAATAACTACAAACAACTATTTTCACACTATTGGTTTTCATTTATTTATAAAAAAAGTACACCCACAGACAATTCTTACTATTCATGATAACAACTTATGTAACCATACAACTCGTTTTTATGGGCTTCAGAAAAAAAAAAACGAGATGTGTTGTTGAAGGAACATTCATCGAAACAATTGCAATCTCCACTTTACAATATTGATGTTTTAAACATGATAATAAAAGAATCTTTATAGTGTTAAGACAAAAAGCATGTTTATTTTCACCACATCTTGTTGTTAAGATTTATTTTTGCTTTCAATGAATCTAATATCTAAATATACAAATATTTAGATGACGATACCAATAAATTTTAAAATACATATTATGAAAAAGAACATCTTTTCAATCATTACGGCGATAGCAATAATGATGTTTTCGGCTTGTACAAGCGATGATTTAGTGAATAACCATGAAAGTGACGATTATGTTACCGTGCGCTTCTTTGTGTCAGGAGTCAATATCTCACAGACAATGACAAGAGCGAACACTTTGCAAGATGCGTTTTCAAAGTTGGATTTGGTACTTTACAAGGTCAATGAGGATGGCTCATACACCAAATACAAGGAATGTACACAGGAGAGTTCTTCCACAACATTTGGAATAGTCAATCTTGAAAACGTAAAGTGCGGAACATATAAGCTTGTGGCATTAGGTCACAACGACAATGAACATCCAAATATGTCAGACCCAACAAACATTGCTTTCTCTAAATATGTTGACATATATGGACATACTGCAGACATAACAATCTCAAAAACGGCAACCAACAACGTAGAAGTTCCATTTGTACACAAATCTACCAAGATTTCGTTTGATTTCAACGGTTACATCCCAGATGAGGTTCAGAAAATCCAATTTTCGATTGATGGTGCAAGTAATGTGTATAATGCCATTACAGGTTATGCATCAACAACAACCACACGCGTTGCAGCCATCAACATATCACAGGAGCAGAGGTCTAATGGCAAGCTCACCACATCCACATACACTCTTCTAAAACAGGAGGAACTCAACTCTGAAAATTCATATGTCAACATAACTATTGCTGGTCTTGACGCTACAAACAATGTGATAGACCCTAAAACATATAGCAAGATACCTCTAAAGATTGGCTACACCACCACATTCTCAGGTGTCTTCTTCGACTATTCAAATCTTTCATTCTCTTTTTCCGTAAATGCAGATTGGACTGATTTAAGTACTATAAATATGTAAAGACATAGCATATATTCAAGTCGTATAAAAAGAAAAAAGGAATCCCTATAAGGATTCCTTTTTTATACAGAGCTATCATCGATGATATTATTACAAGTTGATTGCTGTTTCGAGAGCCAATTCCATCATTGTACGGAAAGCATTCTGACGGTCGTCGGCAGAGAGTTCCTTCTTAGTCACAAAAGAGTCGGAAATGGTAAGCATACATGCAGCTCCCTTACCGAGCACCTGAGCATTGTGGAAGAGAGCGAAACTCTCCATCTCAACACACTCTGCTTTGGTACGGTCACGAAGTGCCTCCCAACCTCCAAGCTTAGGGTCAGTATAGAAAGCATCTGATGAATGAACCTTACATAACTTGCAATCGATACCAAGTGCCTTTGCCTTATCAAGGGCAACCTTGTTAATCTTCTCGCTTGGATACTTGACTTTTTCCTTGTCTCCATTCTGACATTCTGCATATGTAGAGTCGCTGAAAGCCGACTCGGCAAGGCATACGTCGAGCACATCAAGACGGTCGGTATAGCTACCAGCAGAGCCTACACGGATAATGTTCTCTACTCCGTAGAAGTTATAGAGTTCCCATGAATAGATACCTATACTTGGCATTCCCATTCCACTTGCCATAACCGACACTGGCTTTCCCTTATACTTACCTGTGAATCCATATACGTTGCGTACGGAAGTAACGAGTTTAACGTCTGTAAGGAATGTGTCAGCTATAAACTTAGCACGTAGAGGGTCGCCTGGCATCAAAACAGTCTTTGCGAATGCACCATCAGGTGCGGTATTATGAGGTGTCGCCATATTTTTAAGTTTTTAGGTTTGTAAGTTTTTGAGTTCTTAAGTTAATAAGTTTTAGAGTTTGTTCTATTATAAGTGGAGCGTAGCTCAGCTATCAGAATTTAGCCCATTCGCGGAACATGAGATATAGGAATTCTGTGTTACCTATTATGTAACGTCTCCACATTCGTTTAGGTTCTTTGAGGAGACGATATAGCCATTCATATCCTGCCTGCTGCCATGCAAGAGGGGCACGTTCAAGCGTTCCTGCAAAGAAGTCGAACACAGCACCTACCGTACCACAATGACAATTGATGTTAAGTCGCACCCAATTGGAGTAAGCCCATTTCTCTTGCTTAGGTGCTGTCATACCTATCCAAAGGAGGTCGGGGTCTGCATCATTGATTGCCCTACACATATTCATATTGTCGGTAAGTGTAAATTGGGGACGAAAAGGTGGCGAGTAAGTGACAACGTCAATATTCTTGTACGATTTGGCAGCCTGCTCACGAATCTTGCCAAGTACACGTTCGGAACTTCCCATGAACATGACAACTGGACGTGTGCGTTCAGGATGAACCTTTTTCCAGTAAGGGACAGTCTTTTGGTTCTCAAGCGGTTCATTCATGCGTGACATCTCGTACACGAAAAGATCCCATCCTGCAATTCTTTCCCAAGGCTTAGATTTTGCGTTCAAGATGTGACATGCCCTGACTATACTAACACCATCTGGTATAAGCACATCCCCGTACATCAAAGCCTCCTCAAACAGAGGGTCTTTGCGTGCGTTATTATAGGAAAATGCATTTATCGTGTTTATCAGCAACTTTCCCTCTGGAAGTCTATCAAGTTCAGACTTGCTTATCAACAATCTTAAATTCTTTACGCTAATCATTCTCTTGAGTTATTGCGTTCTTGCCCCAATTACATTTCTCCACAAAGGTAATATTTCCTCTCTAATGCACAAAAGATTTTGAATTTTTTTTCATAATTAGGAATGTGGAATGAGAAATTAGGAATTGTTTGATGGTTCGCAAAGCTACCTTCAAAGGGAAATTATCAATTACTCATTACTA
>JAGCWG010000469.1 GCA_017961965.1 Bacteroidaceae bacterium
TAACTGTACGTGACATATCCGTTACTTCCTCAGGACGCTCATCAATGAGAAGCATGATGAGGTAAGCATCCGGGTGGTTTCGTGCTATGCTTTTGGCAATATCCTTCATGAGGAGTGTCTTACCTGTCTTTGGCTGTGCCACGATAAGTGCACGCTGTCCCTTACCGATTGGTGAGAAGAGGTCAACGATACGTGATGATGGCGAATCCTTGACACCACTACAAAGCTTGAACTTCTCCTCTGGGAAGAGTGGAGTGAGGAACTCGAATGCGGCACGGTTGCGCACGAATGATGGCTCTCGTCCATTGATAGAGATGATGTCTGTGAGAGGGAAGAATTTCTAGCCATCTCTTGGTGGACGGATTGTTCCGTGAACAACATCACCAGTCTTGAGGCCAAAGTGCTTAATCTGCTGCTGACTAACGTAGATGTCATCAGGAGATGGAAGATAGTTGTAGTCAGCACTACGGAGG
This sequence comes from Bacteroidaceae bacterium, assembly GCA_017961965.1. Next base: position 474 of record JAGCWG010000469.1, read on the forward strand.
AAACCGAAGTTATCTACAGTCTCAAGTACACCAGATGCTTCAAGGATGCTGTCGAAGTTATACTCCTTGTGTTTGAATACGGTCTTGTCAGCCTCGTCATCATAGTGCATTGGCTGTTGCATCTGGTTGTTGCCAGCAGGCATATATTGTGCGTAGTCGTTGTTGCGTGGCTCATGGAAGTACTCCATTGGGCTTGGCTCTCCGAATATATCCCTCATTGAAGGGATATCCTCAACGATGATGAAGTCAGTACCATCTGTTGGTGGTACGAATGAATTGTTTTTAATGATAACTTCCTTTGGTTCGTTATCGTCTGTGTAGCCTGCCTCAGGAATGAAATCAGAGTAGTCAATGTCAGAACCTGACTGCGCATCATTGTGTGCTTCTGCCTTTGCCTGTTCAAAGTCTTCCTGTGACATAAACTCAGGCATCTCGTCGAAGTCGTTAGACACTGGTGCAACCTCAGTCTCTGCGGCTGCCTTAGCCTCTTCCTCTGCCTTCTTCTCGGCAGCAGACTTACGTCCGCGCTTCTTTGGTCCTGCTTTCTCAACCTCTGCCTTTTCTTCTGTATCAGTAGCAACAGTGTTAGCAGCAGCCTTAGCCTCTTCCTCGGCCTTCTTTTCGGCAGCAGACTTACGTCCGCGCTTCTTTGGTGCAGGTACTTCTGATGTGAGGACAAGTTCCTCAGTATTATCTTTGTTTGCTTTCATCTTTGATTTTATGCTATCATCAACGAGGGCCTTTGCCTCGTCGGACAACTCAGCGAAAAGTGAATCGTCCTTAGTGACTTTCATTGTTTTGTCCACCTTCTTTGCTTTCGTCTGATTGGCAGAATACACCTTGTCAACGTTCTTTACGCTGACACGAGCACGCTTGCGTGAAGGCGTGGTTTCTGTGTTCTGTGCTGCAGAAACGGCTTGTTCATCGAGAATCTTAAACGTCAGGTCGTCTTGTTTCGCCTTGTCGGCACCCTTGATGCCCATTTCCTTTGCAATCTTTTTGAGTTCGGAAAGTGTCATTCCGTCTAATTGCTCTTTGTTATACATAAACGTAGTATAATGTATTTTTATAATCGATTGAGAGACGCTACCCCTTGTGTCGTGGGAGCTGTCATTGTGTACAGAAAAGTACACGTGTAGCCAACATATGACTAACCATGGTTAATCCTTGGCAGAATAAATTTGAGTTGAAAATTACTAAGTGGAAAAAGTGATATGGGACAGATAGTCCCACTCCTAAATTCAATGCAAAGGTAAAAAATATAATTGAGATACCAACAATTTTCGTGAAAAAATGTTTCGTCCCCAAGAGTTTTTCTGCATTTAGTGATGCATAAACCGCAAAATGGTGCGATAAAGAGGGTATTTGCACGTTGGACATTTGCTCTTTTATGCTAATGGAAAGGGCTGTTCCATGCGTTCCAAGCATAATTGTAAAGGTCAAAAAGGCTGTCAAAGCCATATTTTTTAGTGTAACATTCCCTTGGTTTAACCTTATTCACCAATATATTTCGTAGAGCATAACATTCAAGCGGTTACAATGGCTTTGTGAATTTTCTGTGAACTTTTTGCATGTTACAAAGTGCATTTGTAAAATTTTTGTGAACAGTATTTTGATGATAAACCCAAACTTGTTTCATACTTTTGCCACGAAAATCAAAAAACAACAAATCATGAAACGAATAATCATTACTTTAATCATTGCCTTGATAACATTAAATGTATCGGCACGCAAAAAGAACAACGACATCATCGTTAAGCAATCAAAGGGTTCAATAACGTTTATCGTGGACAAGGGCTTGTCCAAACCAACCTATCATCTCAAAGACAGTGGAACTCAGCACAGACTATGGCCGGATGAACGTGTTGTTCACTCCAGTTTTGATTCAACAAAGGTAATAAACATGGGAAGCGCAAGTATGATTAACACACTCATTACGGCTTATTGTGAGCACCGCCCTTTGGAACTGTCACCTGATGATATATGGCTTTGCATCTCACAAGGCCTTGCCAGACACGTCACACAGAACGCAGAGGCTCTCCGTGACAAATTCGTATATCATAAGGACAAGATGTTTCTTGGTGTAACAGATGAAACGCCACTATTCTTAAGCAATGAAGATGTGGAAAAAGGACGGGTAAACCCAAAGGTCGATTGGGTTGGTATGTTTGACCAGTTCGTTGCCATGCTAAAGAAAAACACTAAGGGAGACATCGTGGATATTATGTGCGCAGACTTTTCAACAACCACGGTTGAAAGTCGTATTGCATCACAGATAACCCTAATGAGCTCAATGAAGGAGTATTTTCTGTATGGACGTGTAAGCTTGTGTGGAATTCCACAAATAACACTTAAAGGCACGCCAAAGGACTGGCGTGACATATTGGAAAGAGCACGCAAGCTGGAGCAATACGATTTGAAGTGGTGGACGGACAAACTTTGCCCTGTGCTTGAAGAGTTTGTTGCAGCATCCGAAGGACATCCAAATCGAAGATTTTGGCAGGACATTGTTCAAAAGCACACTTACCCTTACTTTGGAAGAACTGGATGTGGTGGAGGTTACACTCTATCAACGTATAGAAAGTTCGATGGATGGTTCCTAACACTCTTTCCTTACACAGACAAAGGCAGAATGCCGTCTAAAAAAATAATGCTGGGAGAACTGGAAAGACAACTGAGCGACCTCATGATAGTGGATTTCTTGTGTGTTGACGGATGCAGAAGAATACCAATGCTACTTCGTGCAGGTTTTGTCGGAGCGGTGGAAGATAGAAAAACCTATGGTCTGAAGCCTTTCATAGGATGGAATGTAATGAAGAAATATCGTTCAAAGAAAGAAGAAGATGAGTTTAAGAAGTTAAAAGAGGAGTTCCCAGATTTGGAATTTAAAAGCATTTATTAGTGTTCCTAAATTCATGTCCGAATGGATGGTAAAATCGAACGAGGTACGATGTGCAACATCGATAGTAATCGATTTACCACATCGATTACTATCGAATTTGAATGCCATTTTATGGCGGTGTTCCCAACCTCTGCGAGAACTAAAAAACTCAAGAACCTAAGAACTTAAAAACTTACTTCTTCAGACTCTTGTTTATGTTCTCGATGAAGTCGAGGAGTTCGTCACGTCCGAGCTTGGAAGATGAAGATGTGATGAAATGCTGTGGAAGTTCCTCCCACTGTTCCTTGAGCTGTTCGAGGTAGGCTTCCACCTGCTTCTGCGCCTTCTGCTTGCTCAGTTTGTCTGCCTTGGTAAAGACGATGACGAATGGCACGCCATTCTCGCCCACGAAGTTGAGGAAGTCGAGGTCCTTCTTCTGTGGTTCGTGGCGAATGTCGATAAGCACAAAGAGACAGGTCAACTGCTCACGGTCGAGGACATAGTGGGAGATGAGGTTGGACAACTTGTCCATCTCACGCTTGCCACGAAGGGCGAAACCATATCCCGGAAGGTCAACGAGATACCACTCGTTGTTGATGAGGAAATGGTTCACGAGCATGGTCTTACCCGGAGTGGAAGATGTCATAGCCAACTTAGACCTGTTGGTAAGCATATTGATAAGCGATGACTTACCCACATTGCTTCGTCCTATGAACGCATATTCTGGAAGGTCTGTCTTAGGACACATGTCTGCCCTTGGCGAAGAACCTTTGTATTCTGCTGAGATTATATTCATAATTGGAGCCCCCTCCCTTCCTCCCCGAGGGGAGGTGACCGTCAGAGGCGATTAGAGTTTTTATGTTTGAGGCCCCCTCCCGACCTCCCCGAGGGGAGGAGGATAAAGCCCTTGTCCCTATGGTAACCCAGTCCCCTCCCTGTAGGA
>JAGCWG010000470.1 GCA_017961965.1 Bacteroidaceae bacterium
ACGAGAGCCATGAAGCCTGCGTCACCTTCGATGAACTTTTTCTTAACACCCTTGTAGAAACCTGTCTCCTCAACCTGAGCTTCTTCCTCAGCTGGAGCAACTTCCTCAGCTGGAGCCTCTGCTGCTGTTGAATCAACCTGCTCAGTTGCAGCACTGTCTGCAGCTGCCTCTTCGTCCTGAGCTGAAACTGTCTGTGTCATACCGAAAGTAAACACACCCATCAACGCAATAATTGCAAATACTTTTTTCATTGTGTGATCGTAATTTTTTAAGATTAATGCTTTATTTAATTGTTATTTTTTCGTAGTTAATTCTCTTGTTTTATGTTATTTGTCTTTTTGTTACCCCTTTTTGTCTCTGAGCAGGTAGATATAACCTGCGGAGAGAGGGGGATTCGAACCCCCGAAGCGCTTTTGACGCTTACACGCTTTCCAGGCGTGCCTCTTCAGCCACTCGAGCATCTCTCCATCACAGTCTTATTTCGGCTGGATACACCTATTATAGTCGAATGACTTTGATAAAAACACGACAAAAATAATGATTTTTTTAATTGGAAGTATTCTAAAAAGACAGAAACTTTCATTTTTTTTTGAAAAAACTGCATTTTGAGAATACTTTGACTACATTTTCTTCTGTTTGTTGCATAAAAATGGTTCTTTCCACTTCATATATCTGTGAAAGTTTGTCCAATGTGTGTGTCAGAAAAGCACTTTCGTTTCGCTTACCTCGGTTGGGTACAGGTGTAAGATATGGAGCATCCGTTTCGAGTACGATTCTGTTCATTGGCACATGTTCTTTCAGTACCTCTGGAAGTGTGGATTTCTTGAATGTGCACACTCCTCCAATGCCGAGCATAAAACCTGGAAATGACAACAGTTCCTTGGCATCTTCGGCTGTACCACTGAAGCAATGGAAAACGCCTTTCAGGTTTGATGGCCTGTGTCTTTCCATCACTTCCATTAGCTCCTTATGTGCATTGCGCGAGTGAATCATCAGCGGAAGGTCGTACTTCTCTGCCCATTCAACCTGTCTTTCAAACACTTCAATTTGTTCTGCCTTATGAGAGCCATCCCAATAGAGGTCAATGCCGACCTCGCCCACGGCTATAGGCTTTATGGTACATGACTCATCAGCAAGCATATTCTTGATCATCATCTCCATTTCGTCAAGCACATGGTGATAATCTTCATCCATTATGTTTTCTGGATGAAGTCCAATCATTGGGTAAAGATATCCTTCATGTTGCCTGCATAGTTCAAAGATGCGTGGCATATCTTTGAGGCAGATGCCCGGGATGAAGATACACTTCACACCTGCATCCTTTGCTCGCTGTATGGTTTCCTCGACGTCCTCTGCAAATTCTGGAGCGTCGATGTGACAATGAGTGTCAATCATTGAAATTCAAAATGCAAAATTCAAAATGCAAAATGAGGACTGGGCGTTAAGCTCTTTGTACATTTTGCATTTTGAACACTTAATTAGTATTTCCTTTTAAGCAGTTTGTTCGCAAACTCATGGAGTGCAACTTTCTTGCTTTCTTCCACTTGAATGTCGTTGAGGCTGCTGATAGCTTCTGCAAATAGTCCGTTGATACGCTCGTCTGTTATCTCTCGGATATTTACCTTGTCGTAGATTGCCTTGACTGCGGCAATCTTTTCTTCTGGGTCAAAGTCCGTACTGCTAATCCAGCGAGTTAGTTCTTCCTTGTCCTCACCTTCGGCTCTTTCGAGTGCTTTGATGAGAAGGAATGTCTTCTTGTTATCCACGATGTCGCCACCTAATTTCTTCTGGAATACCTTAGGGTCTCCATAAACGTCAAGTAGGTCGTCCTGAAGTTGGAAGGCAAGGCCAATCTTCTCTCCGAAGTTGTAGAGAAGCTCTGAGTCACGCTCTGGAGCATTTGCAAGTTGTGCTCCAATTTTCAGAGCACCTGCAAGAAGAACTGAAGTCTTTAGGCGAATCATCTCCATATATTCTGCCTCCGTCACATTGTTGCGCTTCTCAAACTCCATGTCGTACTGCTGTCCGTCACATACTCCGAGAGTAACATCCACGAAAGTCTTCTGGGCATGAAGCATCAAACTCAGGATGCTATTGTTGTTTGCAAAAGAATCTGTGAAAAGCTTATAAGCAAGTATAAGCATTGTGTCACCAGAGAGAATGGCTGTGTTCTCGTCCCATTTCTTGTGAACTGTCTGATTTCCTCTGCGGAGGTCAGACTGGTCCATGAGGTCGTCATGGAGCAACGTGAAGTTATGGTAAGTCTCAATTGCAATGGCATTGCCAAGGATGGTTTCGACATCATCTTTGTACATGTTGTATGCCATCAGCATTAATACGGGTCTCACTCGCTTACCACCAAGTGAGAGTATGTAATTTATCGGTTCGTAGAGTCCTTGTGGCTCCTGCTTGTAAGGATTGGACTCTATATGCCTATTTACTTTGTCTGTTAACTCTTTAAATGAATACATAGGAAACAATAAAAAAGGACCCTCTAAAAAATGCCGCATAACCAGTTGTGATTATGCGGCATTTATATCAGTAAATTCTTATAAGTATAATCTTATTACTGGAGACGGAATGTTACAGGGAGTGTGTACTTAACACGTACTGCCTTTCCGCGCTGCTTACCTGGCTTCCAACGTGGCATTGAAGATACAACACGAGCAGCCTCCTTATCGAGTGATGGGTCAACTGAACGGATGATCTTTGGCTCAACGATAGAACCGTCCTTGTTTACGATGAATGATACGAGTACACGACCCTGAATACCATTCTCCTGTGCAGCTGCAGGGTACTTAAGGTTCTTCTGCAACCAAGTCATAAGAGCTGCGTCACCTCCTGGGAATGAAGGGTTCTCTTCTACAACGTCGAATACCTCACCTTCATCATTGTCTTCCTGTACAGGTGCTGGAGGACCCATCATAACAGGACCAGAGTGTGGAGAAGAAGGACCAGAAACGGCAATGTTTGTATCCTCTGCAGTCTCAATACGAGTCTCCTCGATCTCAGTCTCGTTGTCCACGATGTCGAGAATCTCGGCTACCTGTGGAGCATCTGCTGGTGGTGGAGGTGTGTTAGCGAAGATAGGCTGTGTGATAGGCACGATTTCCTCTTCAACAGCGTAACTTACAGTCGCAACTACAGGAGCAGTCTCTTTGTACTCGTGTGTTGTCCACTCGAATGCAGCGAACATAGCCGCAAGGCTCACCACATAGCCAATGAGCAGGCTTGTGCTTTTCTGACCTTCGAGGTCCGCTTTTTTAGATTTCTTTACTTCCATATTGTTAGTTTTATTTATTGATTTCAGCGTTTTGTGGCAAAAGTAATACTTTTTTTG
>JAGCWG010000471.1 GCA_017961965.1 Bacteroidaceae bacterium
ATATTTGATTATATTATGTACGAATAATGAAAATTCTTCATTCTTCATTCTTTATTCTTCATTTATAATCACTATCTTTGCACGAAAATGTGTAAATAAATAAAAAATGGAATTAGCAAGTAAATACAATCCTTCAGATGTAGAAGGTAAGTGGTACCAGTATTGGATTGACCACAAACTCTTTGCAAGTAAACCCGATGGACGTGAACCATATACTATCGTAATCCCACCACCAAATGTGACTGGTGTGCTCCACATGGGTCACATGCTCAACAATACTATTCAGGATATTCTCATTCGTAAGGCCCGTATTGATGGCAAGAATGCATGTTGGGTACCTGGTACTGACCATGCGTCTATTGCTACTGAGGCTAAGGTGGTGAACCGCCTTGCTGAACAGGGTATCAAGAAGCGTGACCTTACTCGTGAGGAGTTCCTTAAGCATGCTTGGGATTGGACAGACGAGCACGGAGGTATCATCCTCAAGCAGCTGCGTCGCCTTGGCGCATCATGCGACTGGGATCGTACTGCCTTCACAATGGACGAGAAGCGTAGCGAATCTGTACTCAAGGTGTTCGTTGACCTCTATGAGAAGGGACTCATATATCGTGGTCTCCGTATGGTGAACTGGGATCCAAAGGCTCAGACAGTTCTTTCAACAGAGGAGGTTATCTATCGTGATGAGAAGTCAAAGCTCTACAACCTCAGATACTATGTTGCAGATGCAGATGTTAATCCTGTTAAGCCAACAGGTGAAGAGGGTGAGGTTATCCATAAGGATGCTGATGGCAAGTATTATGCGGTAGTAGCAACTACACGTCCAGAGACTATCATGGGTGATACAGCCATGTGTATCAACCCTAAGGACGTTAAGAACCAATGGCTTCGTGGCCACAAGGTTATTGTGCCACTCGTAGGTCGTGTAATTCCTGTTATCGAGGACCGCTATGTAGATATCGAGTTCGGTACAGGATGTTTGAAGGTTACTCCTGCTCATGACGTTAACGACTACGCTCTTGGTAAGACTCATAACCTCGAGACAATAGATATTTTCAATCCTGACGGAACAATATCTGAGGCAGCTGGCATGTATGTAGGACAGGACCGTATGGATGTCCGTAAGCAGATAGCTATCGACCTTCAGAATGCAGGTCTTATGGAGAAGATTGAGGACTATGAGAACAAGGTTGGTTATTCTGAGCGTAATCAGGATACTGCCGTTGAGCCTCGTCTCTGTAAGCAATGGTTCCTCTCTATGAAGCATTTTGCAGACATCGCTCTTCCACCAGTACTTGAGGGTAAGATTAAGTTCTACCCAACTAAGTACGTGACAACATATCGCAACTGGCTTGAGAATATTCAGGACTGGTGTATCTCACGTCAGCTTTGGTGGGGACATCGCATCCCAGCATACTTCGTGAATGATGGAAGTGTACAGGATGACGAAAACGAGAAGTTTGTCGTTGCCCTCACACCTGAGGATGCCCTTGCTAAGGCAAAGGCTAAGTATGGCGACAATATCACAGCAGATATGCTTGTTCGTGATGAGGATGCCCTCGATACTTGGTTCTCTTCATGGCTCTGGCCTATATCTCTCTTTGACGGAATAAACAATCCGGGCAACGAGGAGATTAAGTACTACTACCCAACAGCAGACCTCGTAACAGGTCCGGATATCATCTTCTTCTGGGTGGCACGTATGATTATGGCAGGTGAGGAATACATGAAGGATGTTCCTTTCCGCAACGTATATTTCACAGGTATCGTTCGTGACAACCTTGGTCGTAAGATGAGTAAGTCACTCGGTAACTCTCCTGACCCAATAGGCCTTATCGAGAAGTATGGTGCTGATGGCGTTCGTATGGGTATGCTCCTTTCTGCTCCAGCAGGTAACGACATCCTCTTCGACGAGAGCCTTTGTCAGCAGGGTGCAGCATTCTGTAACAAGATTTGGAATGCGTTCCGTCTCGTGTCAGGATGGGAGAAGGCAGACATCGCTCAGCCAGAGGCAAGCAAGAAGGCTATTGAGTGGATGGATGCTAAGTTGCGTGCAACCGTAGTAGAGATTAACGACCTCTATAGCAAGTATCGTCTCAACGAGGCACTCATGACAATCTTCAAGCTCTTCACAGACGAGTTCTCTGGATGGTATCTTGAGATGATTAAGCCAGCATATCAGGCTCCTATTGATGCTGCCACTCTGAATAGCACTTTGAAGTTCTTTGAGCAGCTCATGAAGATTATCCACCCATTCATGCCATTCATCACGGAGGAACTCTACCAGCACATTGCAGAGCGTAAGGATGGAGAGTCTATTATGGTTGACCCTCTCAAGATTGATGCTCCAACTGAGGCTGATGCAAAGATTATTGCAGACGTAGAGCTGATGAAGCAGATTGTGGCAGGCGTACGTGCCGTTCGCAATCAGAAGAACATCGCTCCAAAGGAGGCTCTCACGCTTCAGATTATGGGAGAGAACCCTGTTCCTGCTCTTGCAGACGTGACAAAGAAGATGGCTAATCTTTCAAGCATCGATATTGTTTCTGCAAAGGACGATACTGCTTCTGCATTCCTCGTAGGTACAACAGAGTTTGCCGTACCACTTGGCGACCTTGTTGATGCTGAGGCTGAGATTGCCAAGATGGAGGCAGAGGTAAAGCGTCTTCAGGGCTTCCTCGTTGGAGTACAGAAGAAGCTTTCAAATGAGCGTTTCGTATCAAGTGCTCCTGCTCAGGTCGTAGAGCTTGAACGTAAGAAGCAGTCAGATGCTGAGACAAAGATTGCTGCCCTCACAGAGAGCATCGCAAAATTGAAGAAGTAAAAACTTATTGCATGATAAAGGAAAATGGCGAGTGTCGGATGATGCTCGCCATTTTTTTGTTCGTGGTTATAATGTAATCCCGTTTTAGAAATACCATGTGCTTTTATAGGGAAGATATGCGTCGGGCGTTCCAGTTCCAGTTGTTCCAGTTATTTTTAAAGGGTATGTTTTTTTGCAAAACTCTTTTTTTTGTACA
>JAGCWG010000472.1 GCA_017961965.1 Bacteroidaceae bacterium
TGAGGGCGTAGAAGAGAGACTGAATGTCTCTCTGTCCCGAAATGAGGGGAGAGTAGTGTCCTGCTCGACGGAGGTCAAAGAGGGATGGGGAGAGGGTCTTCTTCCTTTTATCTCACCATCTCCCTACATATTCTGTCTTGAAAGTCACGAGCATTCCATACTGGAGTATCCTTGTGCATGATGGCAAAAGCGTACCAATGTCCGTTACGTCCTTGTGCAAAACCTGCAAGGGAAGAACTGCCAGTAGATACGAGAGTACCTGTCTTGCAATAGATGCGTCCACGTGCAAAGCCAGTCGCCATACGGTTCTTGAGAGATCCTTTACGTCCTGGGATGCCAGGAACGGCAAGGGCTTCCTGGATAAGGATGTCACGAAGAGGACGATTGTTGTATGACCATAGGAGGAGACGGACAATGAAGTTGGCATTGAGACGGTTCATAGGCGATAGTCCGCTTCCATCATTTATCACAAATCCTTGTGACTTGGTGTCTATTCCCATCTTTTCCTTCAGGAAACGCTCTACCTCATGTGGGCTCTTGCCATACTGACTATGACGTTGCCACATACCTGAATAAATGTTGTCAAGATGATAAAATACGCTCTCCGCCTTCATGTTGCTGCTATAGATGAGCATAGGATTGATGACAGAGAGTATCGGATTGGATGTAGCTGCAATACACTCAGCACCATTAGATGCGTTTTCGAGTGCCATCTTGCGAAGCATTCCGTCAAGGTCAAAGTCGTTGCCCTTATTATTCTCCCTTACTGATGTCCAGTACTCGTTGAGGTTAGGGTCATTAGGAAGAAATGGTTCTTCCTTTATCCTTATGCCTCGTGATGCAAGCGTACTCTTGAATATACTCTTGATATATTTCTCACCCTTGAGCATGAGAGGGAGCTTGTGATATTGTATGTCCCAAGGCTTGTCCGTAGGATGTGGCTTGAGGATGTCCCTTCGTGCAAGGTTCATGATGATACTTCCTTCCACACGTCGGATGCCTCGTTGCTGAACAGCCTTTGCCCATTGACGGAAATCCCAGAAGAGTGGATCATCATCCATCTTGAGAATCATGTCGCCATGCAGAGTGCCGTTGGCATCTACCTCGCCCTTGATAAAGAGGGAGTCACAAAAAGCATAGTTCTGTCCAAGTCGGTCGATGGCTGTCACGGCTGTGAGCAACTTCATACATGAAGCCGGTGCCATGAGTTCCTCGTCATTATGGCGAGTGATGTAAGTGTTGGTGGATATGTCGAATATGCAGACTGACAGTTTCTTAGCGTTTATATTGAGCTTGCCATTGAGAATACGGTCAATCTTCTGTCCAAGTAGCAGGTTGTCCTGCAAGATGTATATTGATGTATCAATCTCTGCCCTCAGCGTGTCCTTTGGAGGCACGGCTTCCTTTGCCACAGTAGGTGGGATGACGGGAGTCTCGTCACCCAGACAGATGCAGAAAGGTAGGATTGATAAGATAAGTAAGTATGTAAATTTCTTCATTGACGCTTTAAAGCGAGTCAAACCCGTCTTGTTTACCCTGTTATTACAATCTTTAGAATGTGTGTTCTTAGTTCTTAGTCCTTAATCACAACTTCCACTGGACAATGGTCACTTCCCATTATCTCGGAATGGATACTTGCGCTTTCAAGTCGCTCCACAAGCCTGTTGGACACAAGGAAGTAGTCGATACGCCACCCAGCGTTCTTAGCTCTTGCCTGAAAGCGGTAGCTCCACCATGAGTAAGCACCCTCAAGGTCTGGGAAGAAGTAACGGAACGTATCGGTGAAACCACTTTCAAGTAGTGTGGTCATCTTTTCTCGTTCCTCGTCCGTGAATCCTGCGTTCATACGGTTTGACTTAGGGTTCTTGAGGTCAATCTCCTCGTGAGCCACGTTCATGTCTCCACATACAACCACAGGTTTCTTTGCATCGAGACGCATGAGGTAGTCGCGAAAAGCGTCCTCCCATGTCATGCGATAGTCGAGACGTTTAAGTCCGTCCTGCGAATTAGGAGTATATACTGTGATGAGATAATGGTCTTCAAATTCAAGAGTGATGACACGTCCTTCGTTGTCGTGCTCCTCAATGCCGAGTCCATAGGTAACGCTCAATGGTTCCTTGCGTGTGAATATAGCCGTTCCTGAATACCCTTTTTTTTTCTGCGTAGTTCCAATATGATTTGTACCCTTCAAATTCTATGTCGAGTTGTCCTTCCTGCATTTTTGTCTCCTGAAGACAGAATGCGTCGGCATCCAAGCTTTTAAATGACTCTTTAAAGTCTTTACCAACACATGCACGAAGCCCGTTAACATTCCAACTGATATATTTCATACGGTAAAATGGTATATATTGTTTTGTGATTGTGCAAATATAGCAAAAA
>JAGCWG010000473.1 GCA_017961965.1 Bacteroidaceae bacterium
AATGGAAACAGCATGCTTAAAGTCGAACACAATCTCGGTATTCTCGCCAGCAAGGTTCTTAAATGTTCCTCTTGTGGATGGCGCATACATATAGTCGTACTTCTTGCCGATGGTCTCAAGTGTTCCATCCTGACCGTTAAGGTCAACAGGCACTTCATCGTACAAAGTAGATGAAGGGAGCGAACCGTTGTAAGGTACGTATGCTGCATACGTATTGTTCTGACTCAGTTCCCATCCAGCTCCGTCGAACGTAGCATAATGGGCATCCGCACCAGCTGGAACGCTGAGTGTACGTTTAGCCTGACTGTTGGAGTATGGTGCAACAGGGAACACACCCATAGCATCATAGTCAGCCCAAGAAAAATTGATAGACTTATCCGATGCCGTAAGCAATGTACGCGTGTCGTCATCGAACTCAAATGGATGGCTCTGGATGGTAACCTTCTGTACCTCGTCACCAGTCACAATGTCGTTTGCTGTCTCTGCCAGTTCAGAAGAACATGATGTGAGCAAAGCCAAAGAGAAAATAGAAAAAGCGGTATTCTTCATATCGTTTTGATTTTTTAAGTTAGTTGTTTCTTTCCATTCGGCAATATGCCTCCGTTAGAAAAGGTATCGCAAAGGTAATAAAGATTTCCCTTATCATCAAATATTTGCACAAATAAAACGCACAAGTCGAAAAAATCTGGCATCATAAAGAAGAGAAAATATCAAAAGTCAAAAAGAGCAATGGTTTTTCCGTTATGGATACAGAATTAGTACGGTTGAAGTATAGTCAAAGTACTGACTAAGTACTGACAAACTATAGACTAAGTACTGACTATGAAGTTTAGGACAAAACAGGAGGGGCGATATTCCTTTTGGTATAAACACGAGAGATATTTGCAAATAATTTTTTTTTACTCGCAAAAAGTTATATCTTTGCATCGGCAAGAAAGAGGACCCACCCTAACCCTCCCCAAAGGGAGGGAATGCCATTCGGGGCACGGGCATATAAATTAAACACCACAGTTTTCTCTTGTTTTTGTTCCCTTTTGGAGAAAAGCACATAGTGCTATTTTAACCAAACGACGAATAAACAAAAGACTGGAGACAAATAACGATTATGAAGATACACTTCACCATAGAATACATAACGAACTGGGGGGAGGAACTCCGCATACAGTTGGCACAGATTGCGGCAAACGGTAAAAGGACACAGATGAAGGAGTGTCAGATGGAGACGTTTGACGGAAGGATGTGGGAATGCGAGATTGCCATTTCGCCAGCCAATACCATGTGCATAGAGTACAGGTATGCCTTGTACCGAAACAACAACCTCGTGTGGACGGAATGGGAGGTTGCGCCCCACAGGGTGGAAGTGAGCAAGGACTTTGACAGCTACACGATAAATGACTACTGGAGGCCTATACCAGAGGACCTGCCGCTGTTCTCGTCTGCATACACGGAGTGTATAGGAAAACATGAGGAGACGGAGAAGGCAGAGAAAACATTCAGGGAGACTCTTCAACTGAGGGTTGTGGAGCCTCGTCTGAGAAAGGGCGAGTACCTTGCCATATGCGGAAGTATTCCACAGTTGGGTTCATGGCAGAAGCCTCTGAGGATGAGGTGCGCAGGACTTCAGGAGTGGGTGATAGACATAGACGCTTCAATCCTGTACAACCAGTTGGAGTACAAATACGTAATCGTGGATGAAGACAACAACATCACCCGCTGGGAAGAAGGACCGAACAGAAAGATTCGCAGCACTAAGTTAATAGACAGACAGATATGGATAAAGACTGAGCGCAGACCTGACTTCAACATCACGAGATGGAAGGCGGCAGGAATAGTCATTCCAGTATTCTCCCTTCGTTCAAAGAAAAGTTACGGAATAGGTGACTTCGGCGACCTGAAAGCCTTCATCGAATGGGCTTCGTCGGTCAAGATGCACGCCGTACAGATATTGCCAATCAACGACACGACGATGACAGGCAAATGGACGGACTCATATCCTTATAATGCCATAAGCACATACGCCCTCCACCCTATCTACTGCAACCTAAACGCTTTGCCAAAGCTTGCAGACAAGATGAAGATGGAGAAATTCATGATGAAGCAGGAGAAGCTCAACAATCTTGAACAGATTGACTATGAGAAGGCTTTTGCTCTCAAGATGGAGTATCTGCGACTTATCTTCAAGCAGGAAGGCAAGAAGACGCTGGAGTCGGAAGCCTTCAAGAAGTATTATGCAGCCAACGAGGACTGGCTCATTCCTTATGCCACATTCAGCTATCTCAGAGACACATACGGAACAGCAGAGTTTGACAAGTGGCCTAAGTACGGCAAATACAACAAGAAAGAGATAAGCAAACTTTGTATGCCTGCAAATGAGGCATACGAGGGATGCGCCCTATACATGTACATTCAGTATATCCTTCATGTTCAGCTTACTGACGTAAGGAACGAGGCACGAAGGAAGGGTATCATAATAAAGGGAGACATCCCAATCGGCATAAGCCGCAACAGCGTGGAGGCATGGGCAGAGCCACATCTCTTCAACCTTGACAGTCAGGCTGGTGCCCCACCAGATGACTTCTCCGTAAATGGTCAGAACTGGGGATTCCCGACCTACAACTGGGACGAGATGGCAAAGGACGGCTACAATTGGTGGGTACGCAGGTTCACGAAGATGGCAGAGTACTTTGATGCCTACCGTATAGACCATGTACTCGGATTCTTCCGCATCTGGGAGATTCCTATGCACAGCGTCCACGGACTTCTTGGACACTTCTCCCCTGCCCTCCCTATGAGCGCGACGGAGATAGAGGGTTACGGCATCAAGTTCCGCCAGGAAATGATGACACGTCCTTACATTACGGACGAGTCACTTGAAACAAT
>JAGCWG010000474.1 GCA_017961965.1 Bacteroidaceae bacterium
AAAGTGTATTTTCTGTCGCTGCCATGTGAGAATGACAGGATTTTGCGGTCAATCTTAAATGGTTTAGCCTCTCTTTCTCCCTCATCATTCAACTTGTATGTTACAGAGTATTCAAAATCATCGTTGTACTCAAATATTTCTTTATTGATTATTTCGTTTAAAAACCTGAGCCTGTAATCCGTAGAAACATTATATGACTTCATGATACCATTCTCAAGTGTTGTCAGCTTACCTTTTTTAAAGTAATAAAACACATCTTCGTCATCATAATACTCATCCTCTGCATCCATGACTAATGAATAGGAACAATCGCCAAAGTTGCCTTCAGCATCTGCATCATAGATGTATTTCTCTGTAATCCATCTGGACGACTTGTCTTCCTTGGTTACTGTCTTACGAACAGCAACGAAATCCTTCTTGGGTATGCTGTACTTATAGTTTACCTCTGTACGAACATCATCCTTGTAATCAACGGTTGTCTTGTCGCCACCAACCACCTTGTCCCCTTCATAATATTCTTTACGAAGACGCAATGTCATATCCAACTTGTCGTTGTACTCGTATGTTGTCTCGCTTGTTACGATACCATTTCTAAGTGTAGTCTCCTTAATAGGAAACTCGCCCAACAATTCCGTAATGCCAACGGTATCAGGCTTATCACTATCCCTATTCATGATTGAGTAGTTCTTTTTGTATGCCAACTTAAGTCCGTTGATAACCTTGTCATATTTAATAGGAATGAAGTAGAAATAACCGTTATCGCTATCACCACTCACAAGTCGTCTTGTTGGCTTGCCTCCATCCTCAGGATAGTCAAATACGACCTTAGAGTCATACCCGCTTTTATCGTCTATACGATCAAAATACATGCCTTCGTTAATCACAACTTGTTGATTGTCCCATTTGGTTACGATACTGTCAAGACGGACGCCTTTGACATTGGGATTGTGAAACACTATAAGACTCCATGGAAGTTGAGCTATAATATTATTCTGGGCATAAACATTAGATGCGAACAACGCAGATAGTAAAGCCACTAAGGTAAAATTTGTTTTCATATTTTTTTAGAAATTGTTTGTTAAAAGTAATTTTTACAAAAAAAATTAGATATCTGCAAAATTAAATTTTTTGAATGATATAGATAATAGAAAACTCATTTTTTTTTCATCATTTGTTCAAGTATTTAAAAATTGGGGTGGGGTAAAGGGGAAGAAATGAGAAATATGGTACAGTAATACACAAATATTTTATGCGGACAGATGAAAAATGTCATGAAAACTCCTAAATATTTGCTTTTTAAACTTTTTTGTAAGCAGGCATACGAACGAGGGCTTACATTTTGTTACTTGATGTTTTACGGAAAAATTACGAAGGGTTAACGAAGGGTTAGCGAAGGATTGACGTAGGATTACACTTTGACAAAATGATATGTAAAAAAGATGCCTCCTTTTGCTCTTATTTGGATAAAATAATGGGGGATTCTAAAAATATAAGGTGGAATATGTGGAGATATGTATGGAAATGTCTAAATTTGCACAAGCAAAACTGTATAATAAGTTTTTGAGTTTGTAGGTTTTTAAGTTTTTAAGTTCTTGCGGATGTGAGTTCTTAAGTTCTTAGGTTTTTAAGTTTTTAAGTTCTTGCGGATATAAGTTTTTGAGTTTGTGAGTTCTTAAGGCTTAAGGTTTGTAGGTTTTTAGTTCTCATGGATGTGGGTTCTTTAGAGACTTAGCTAATCTACGAAAACTAAAAAACTTAAAAACTCAAAAAAATAAAAACTTAAACATGCAAGAGATAGTTTATCACGTTCCTGTTCTGCTCAAGGAGAGCGTAGATGGTATGAACATTGGCAAAGGCGGAAACTTTGTCGATGTGACTTTTGGTGGCGGTGGTCATAGTCGTGAGATTCTGTCACGACTTGACAAGGACGGTCATCTCTACAGTTTCGACCAAGATGCAGATGCAGAGAAGAACGTGGAGGCGAACGACAAGTTTACGTTTGTACGTTCCAACTTCCGCTATCTCAAGAACTTCATGCGCTACTATGGCGTGGAGCATATTGATGGTCTCCTTGCTGACCTTGGCGTGTCGTCACACCACTTTGACGATAGCGACCGTGGCTTCTCTTTCCGCTTTGACGGTCAGTTGGACATGCGTATGAACCAGCGTGCGGGCATGACGGCTGCAGATGTGGTGAACATGTATGACGAAGCAAAGCTTGCGGATGTGTTTTATCTCTATGGGGAGATAAAAAATTCTCGCAGGTTAGCGAGTGCAATCGTGGCTGCACGTAAGGAGAAAAAAATACAGACAATAGAAGATTTCCTCAATATTGTACGTCCTTTCTGCGGCAAGAAGGATGAAAAGAAGGAGCTTGCCAAGGCTTTTCAGGCTCTCCGCATAGAGGTGAACCACGAGATGGATGCTCTGAAGGAGATGCTTCAGTCGGCTACTGAGCTACTCCGTCCAGGAGGCAGACTTGTTGTCATCACCTACCATTCTCTTGAGGACCGCATAGTCAAGAACCTGATGAAGACGGGCAACGTTGAGGGTAAGGAAGACAAGGACTTCTATGGTAGAAGTAATTCGCCATACCTACTTGTCAACAACAAGGTCATCGTGCCTGATGCTGACGAGCAGGAACGCAACCCAAGGTCAAGGAGCGCAAAGCTAAGAATAGCGGAGAAGATATAGTGACCTTCCCCCAGCCCCTTCCTTTCAGGACGGGGAGAGGAATGATAATTTACAATTGATAATTGATAATTTATAATTGATAGTTTGACGAAAGAGAAACTTCTCCCTGTCCTGAAAGGAAGGGGCTGGGAGAAGGTCATTTGATATTATGAGCTACAATCTTGATGATGACATAAAGGATATGGCTAAGGCTTCAGGTAATCTGCCAGAGGATGCTGACGACAACAAGACGTTGGCAGAACTGGAGGCAGAGACAGAGGAGCGCGAACTCCGTAAGGAAGCTGAGGAAACCGTTGTGGCTGATGAGAACTACGACGAGGATGTGGAGTTGTCACTTCGCACCATCATAGGTGGTGACTTCCTCAGAAGCCGTATTTTTATCAGTCAGGTTGGATACATGATGTATATCGTCCTCCTTATTGTCATCTATACATGGAACAGATACGAGTATCAGGATGATATTCTTCTTGAGGACGCCCTCCGCAAGGAACTGAAGGATGTGAAGTATAACGTCCTCACTCAGTCGAGTGAGTTGATGAACTATCTCCGACAGTCAAACGTGGAGCAGGTCATCAAACAGACACCTGACAGCATGCTGTCAACGAGCGTGTCTGCACCATTTCTGCTCCGTACTCCGTAACATAGCAGAGTTAAAAGTTAAAAATTAAGAGTTAAAAGTTGAGTTGGCAGTTTTGGAGTTTTATAGTGGCTAAGTGAAAATAGAAGTGCTATAAAGAATCCGCAAGAACAGAAAACTTACAAACTCAAAAATATAAAAACTTACACAATTGGATTTCGATAAAAAACAAATAGTTCCGAGGTTTACGGTATTCTACTTGATTATCTTAGGCATTGCGATATGGATATTCGTCACGATGCTTAAGGTGATGTTCGTTGAGGGTGAAGCCTGGCAGGAAGTGGGCAAGGTGACGGAAGTTGACTCCATTCGTCTTGAGGCTTCCAGAGGCAACATACTCTCAGCTGATGGACAGCTGATGTCCAGTAGCTTGCCTAACTACAAGGTCTATGTTGATTTCAGGTCAG
>JAGCWG010000475.1 GCA_017961965.1 Bacteroidaceae bacterium
ACACCATACCACGGTTATTGCCCCATCCATACTTCTTGCCGTCACGCTCCCACTCCGTCTTACGGAAGCCGTCACGTACTCCAAACACATGGAGGTCGGTCATGGCAAGGAAATAAGCACCGTCCTTTCCGCGATAGATATGAGGGTCGCGTATTCCGTGCTGCTCGGCAATAGTGTCTCCAGCAATGATCGGCTTGTCGTCATTAAAGGCTGTCCATGTATATCCGTCCTCCGAATATGCCATGTGCAAGCCGTGGTCCTGGTCCTTGTGATACACCATGAGGTAAGCATCCATCTTCTCTTCTTGTGCTATGACCTTTATCTTGTCGCCTGAGTCGTTCACTGGAAAAAGGTGTGGTACGCGGCGTGTCCTGCCATTCACCTTTTCATGGCTATGTACCGACATCATCAGACGTCCGTCAAAGGTACGGAAGAGCATACCATGGCCATAGTTTGGAGGAGTGACAGGTTCCTTCTCCTGAATCCAAGGTCCGTCAAGAGTACCACTCTCGCTATATGCCACACCCTGAGTGTAGTCGCCGAACACCCAGCTTGTCCACAACATCCCGAGCTTGCCTGTCTGAGTGCGGAAGAGCCAAGGACCGTCCGTCACCTTGTTCGGTATGTCGTTACCCTTTATATCCTTCTCACGGCTCCAAGGTGAGTCGAATGCACGAAACAGCACCTTACTCTTGCCCACAGGAGCACTAAGGTCTTTCTTGAGACGAATCTTCTCGATAGTACCGTTCCAGTTCTCCAACCACTCGCCACAGAATATCATATATGGATTATTGTCCTTATCAACCCAGAAAGTACCGTCGAGTGTTGGGCGGTCTGCTGGGAGGTAATCACTCTTGCCCACAGGACGGTAAGGACCTTCTGCCTTATCGCTCACAAGGATATGACTTGCACGACGGGGAATGACATTGCCCTTGAACTCGCCTATACGGATGCTGTTGTTAGTGAATGTGGCAAAGTAATAATATTTGCCATTATACTTGTGCAGTTCTGCTGCCCAGATCTCAGGACGCTCTCCTGCCCATTTGATGCCATCCGTAACGGCTACACGATAAGGACCTGTCCACATCCTGAGGTCAGGACTCTTCCACAACATTCCGCCTGTACCTGTCATGTAGTACATCTGTGTTGCATCATCTGCAAGGATACATGGGTCACTCATCACCATACTGTCAATGGGTATGGTGCGCAATCTCATATTGCGCTGTGCGTATGTCGTCCCTGGTACGCATAACAACATGGCAACAGCCAACGCAAATAGTCTGGTTAATTTCATTTGTTTATATTGGTTAAGTTAGTAATTAGTATAAAGCATCTTTACTTGACCTTATCCTTTGATTTGTGTAGTTAAGAAGTTAAGTAGTTAAGACGTTTCATAATTAGGAATGAGAAATTAGAAATTAGGAACTAAGCGAAGCGTTCTCACTGACCGCAGGGAAGTAATGGCAAGCACCACCGTTGGATATTCTGTCCCGAATGGCTATTACTCATTACTAATAGCTAATTACTCATTGATTGACATTCGTCATAACTTATAGAACTCCTTGATGCAAAACTTCTTCAAATGCTAAAGTCAAAATATTTATTAATTCTGTTGGCAAAGATAGAAAATAATCTGCAATTATACCACCTGTCCTTACATTTTTCGCTTCATCCACACGTTATTAATTTAAGCTTCGCAAGTTTTTAACTTGCTCATTTATGGGAGTAAAAGGGAGTAAAAAGACGATAGTCTGTTCGATGTTTCTTTTCAACACAGAGAACACAGAGGGAACAGAGTTGTCCAAACCATTTTTTTGCACGAATTATCATGTAATTGACCACGAATTATCATAAATGTTTTTTTGATAATTTATGGCAAATTAATGGTAATTCGTGTAAAGTATTCTCTGAGGTCTCTGTGCACTCTGTGTTGAACATCTCCACCGCGAGACAGGTATCAAACCTGAAAGCGTAGCGACCTGATAACCTGAAACCTAATAACCTTAACAAGTTGAGCACTTCCGAAACTTGAGTTTCCCAATTTAATATACTCCTTTTCGATAGAAGTCAAGTATCTTCTGGCGGAAGAGGAATGTGTAACGGTTCTGAATGGCTGTTGATTCAGCCTTCATGAGGTTGGTCTTTGCTTCCTGGAACTCGGTGGGAGTTGCCTTACCATTCTCGTACTTGCTCTTCATGAGTGCAAAGGACTCCTGTGAGGCAGAGAGGGCAGTCGCAGAACTTGAACACTGGCGCTGTGCTCCGAGAGCGTTGTAGTAAGCCTGCTGAATCTCCTTGTAGAGGGTCTTGCGTGTCTGCTCAAGCTGTATCTCCTGTGTGTGTACCTGAAGCTTTGCTGCACGTATGTTGTTGCGTGTCTGGAAACGGTTGAAGATAGGAATGGAGAGGTTGAGCGCGATGTACTTGTTGAAGTGGTTCTTCAACTGTGTGCCGAAGGCAACACGGTCGCCGGGTACCATTGTCACCTGCTTCTTGCCGTTGGCATCGGGATATTCACGTGGTACGTAGTTGTACTCGCTTGAGTAGTAGCCGCTGCTCAGTCCTGCTGAGAGACTGAGTGAAGGATAGAGGGCACTGCGAGCGATGGTCACGTTCTTCTGTGCACTCTTGAGGCGTAACTCTTCGGCTGCTATCTGTGGCTTGATGCCGAGTGCCTCGCTATATACGATGTCGGGAGCTGGAAGCACGATACCAGATATGCTTGTCTCTGTAGGCTTGCTGAGGGTCATGCCTTCTGCCTTATCAAGCTCAAGCAACTGGCTGAGGTTAAGGAGCGCAAGCTGATAGTTGTTCTCCTGACTGACGAGTGATGACTCGTCATTTGCCTTCTGTGCCTTTATCTGTGCAAGGTCGGCTGCCGATGTCTTGTTGTTGTCGAAGAGCAACTGCGAACGGCGCACCTGTGCCTCTGACAGTTCCACCTGTCGGCGTGCCACCTCCACGAGTTCCTGCTGGTAGATGGCTTCGAGATAGGCAGAGATGACCTGTAGTGCTACGCTCTCGCGTGCCTTGGAGAGGTCGGCAAGTGCTGCTTCGAGTCCGAGTGAGCGCACCTTTATCTCGGCAGGAATACGTCCACCAGTGATGAGGGGAACGCTTGTATTGAGTCCGAAGTTGGTTGACTGTACATTACCGCTGATAGTCACGTTGTCCGAACTGTTACCACGACCGAAGTTGAAGTTCTGACCTATCGAACCATTGAGGTCAGGCAGACGACTGTTCTTGGCAGTACTGAGTGATATGCGTTGTTGTTCCACATTGTCTTCCTGCTGCTTGATGGTCAGGTTGTGTTCAACCGCATAGTTGACGCAAGACTCGAGTGTCCACGTCTTACTATCCTGTGCCTTGGCAGGCATTATGCTGAGAGTCAGGAACACGACTCCGATAAGTTTTGTTGTCATGTACTTTTGAGTTTTTGAGTTTTTAGTTTTTGAGTTTTTTAGTTCTCGCGGAAGATAGGCTCAACACAGAGAGCACTGAGAGCACAGAGTTGTTCAAAACATTTTTTCGACCTGTACGGTTGTAGTTTTGCACAAAGGTGCATATTAAAAAAACAGTCAAGAAACAGAACAAAAACAAGAAAAAACATGTTTTTTTTGATTTTATTTGGTTTTTACCATGTTTTTTTAACTGGCCGCACTGCGG
>JAGCWG010000476.1 GCA_017961965.1 Bacteroidaceae bacterium
CGAGGGCTATACCGATGAAGATGGTGAACAACTGTGGCTCGTCAAGTCGCTTGACAGAGTTGCCGAGGAGTTTCTCTACCTTGCTCACGTTGTCCTGAGTACCCACCACTGTCAGGCGGTCGCCAATCTGGAGCACGACGGAAGAGTGAGCCACAATGTCGATGCCGCTACGGCGCACGCGACTGATGTTTACGTGGAACGTATTGTTGAGGTCAAGGTCAGAGAGACGCTTGCCCTGAAGTGACGTGTTAGTCACGATGAGGCGTTCGGATACGAGGCTGTTCTTCTCCTCGCCTTCGAGCATGGCGTTGTCAGCATCTGAGTGGTCAGTGCCGAGCAGTACCTTGTATGTCTCAATGTCGGCTGGCTTGGCTACAATGTAGAGACGGTCGCCCATTTCGAGGCGTGTGTCTTCGGTTGCCAGTTCTACGTCGTTTGATTGACGGTGCATGAGACGTGTTGTTACCACCTTCTTGCCTGCAAGTTCGTGCAGTTCCTTGATGGTGCGTCCTGCCACAGCTTCGTTGGTCACGGTGAGTGTGACGCCTCTTACCTGTGAGTCCTCGCTGAAGTTGTTCTTGTTATAGAGTTCCTGTTCCTTCTCAAAGTTAATCTTGAAGATGTAACGTGTGAGGATGATGCTGAGGATGATTCCGACGACACCGAGAGGGTAAGCCACGGCGTAACCCTGTGCAAAGATGGAGTTTGTCTCACCATTGTTCATGTCGCTGAATGTCTGCTGAGCCGCACCGAGTCCCGGGGTATTTGTCACAGCACCATAGAGTACGCCAATCATTGCCTCAAGGCTCTCGCCTGTGATGACGTGGATGACGAATGCCGTGATGCTGCCGAGCAGTACGAGCGATGTGGCGAGGATGTTGAGCGACACTCCTCCCTGCTTGAATGATGAGAAGAATCCAGGTCCCACCTGCATACCGATGCTGTAGATGAAGAGTATGAGGCCGAACTCCTTGACGAAGTGTGACGTCTCAGGGTCGAGTACAAGCCCGAAGTGACTTGCAAGTATTCCTACGAACAGAACCCATGTGACACCTAATGATATTCCTGCTATCTTGACTCTGCTGAGAGCAAGGCCGAATGCTATTGTAAGTGCTATGAGAAGTACGGAGTGAGCCACTCCCGTTCCCATAAAGAGATTATAGAACCACATTTTTATGAGTTGTGAATTATGAGTTGTGAGTTTTTTATCAGTTTGTAATCTCTAACTTTTAATTTTTAACTTTTAACTCTTGCATCAGGAAGAATGACAGATGCAAGTCAGAACAGTTCCATGAGCGCCATACTGTACGATTTGTTCTCGCACAGCAGGCGCAGGAACTCTTTGGTCGCTAATTTCATGTATGCTCCCTTCCTTACGTTGAAGGCACCTTCCATGGATGTGCCCTGAGTGTCGAGCGTAAGTGCCTTGAGTCCTGGTACGCGTGCCACGGTTGCGTGACTGATGACCGTTGCCATGTTGCTCTCGCGCACGATGTCGAGAAGGAGGTTTACCTCATTCACTTCCAGCTTCACGTTGAAGCGGTAATCCTGTCCGCATACGAGGCGGTCGAAGCAGTTGCGTGCCTGTAGCCCCTTGGCAGGCATGGCGAGTGGCAGTCCTTCAAGTTCTGGCAGTCGTATGCTTGACTTCTTGGCAATGGGGTTTGTCTCACTCACTGCCACCACGAGGCGGTTGTCAAACAGTATGTGTGAGTCGATGCCAGGGTAGCTCTCGTTAGGTTTGTATGACAGTGCCACGTCTATCTTCTCCTCATTCACCATCTTCATGAGTGTCTCCATCGAGTGGCAGTAGAGGTTTATCTTTATCTTTGGGTGTGTCTTGTAGAAGTCGAGCACCGTTTCCTTCAGCAATGGCAGGAACGTGTATGTCGAACCGATGTTCAGTTCGCCCACCTCAAGTCCCTTGACGTCCTGTATGCGTGAGTAGCATGTCTCGGCTGCCGATATTGTCCTGCGTGCCTCTGGCAGGAATGCCTCGCCTATGTCTGTCAGTCGTACGTGGTGCGAATCGCGTATGAACAGTTCCACGCCTAATTCTGCCTCCAGTTGCCTTATCTGTTGCGAGAGGGTGCTCTGCGTTATGTGAAGTTGTCGTGAGGCTTCGCTGAAGTTCATTAACTCTGCTACACGAGTGAAATATTTTAGTTGTCGAAGTTCCATTTTTACAATACTATGTTCTACCTTATATATGTATTCTTTGTGATTAAAAGTATTTATAAGGAGTCAAATGTGGTAGATAGACGATAGTCCGTATGTCCGTTTGTTTTGGCGGGGTAACGTCTCTTTGCTCCCTTTTGCTCCTTTTTAAATCCCTGTACTCCTCTTTGCTTCTCGCAAGTGAAGACTGAAATATCCTAAATAACGGTGCAAAGGTAGGTACTTTATTATGAATATGCTATCGGATATTTAAGATTTCTTTAATACTAGCTATAGATAATAACGATAACAAGCATGAATTGCACTATC
>JAGCWG010000477.1 GCA_017961965.1 Bacteroidaceae bacterium
ACAGAGCCTGTTCAAGACTATAGACACACTCAAGGAGTTTGACCCAAAATACATAAACATCACAACTCACCGAAGTGAGTACGTATATACAGAACAGCCAGATGGCTCGTTCACACGCAACAGCGTACGCCGCCGCCCGGGAACCGTGGCTGTAGCAAGTGCCATCATGCAGAAGTACGACATCAAGGTCGTACCACATATCGTGGTGAGCGGCATGACAAAGGAAGAACTCGAATACAATCTTCTTGACCTCCAGTTCCTCGGAATACAGGATCTCCTTGTGTTACGTGGCGACAAGGCAAAGGAAGACCCAAAGTTCATTCCAGTCAAGGACGGCTACTCACACGCAACAGAACTGTGCGAGCAGATTAACAAGTTCAACCAGGGCTTCTTCGTAGATGGCTCACCAATCAAGTCGCCATCCACACCATTCTCCTACGGAGTGGCTTGTTATCCAGAGAAGCACGAAGAAGCGCCAAACCTCGACTTCGATATTCAGGTGCTCAAACAGAAGCAGGACTTGGGAGCTGACTATGCCGTAACACAGATATTCTACGACAACGAGAAGTATTTCTCATTCGTCGAGAAGGCACGCAAGGCAGGCATAACCATTCCTATCATCCCGGGTATCAAACCTATGGCAAAGCTATCACAGTTCAACATACTGCCAAAGACCTTCCACCTCGACCTTCCAGACGCCCTCACTAAGGCAGTTGGGGCTTGCAAGACCGACGAGGAAGTAAAACAGGTAGGCATAGAGTGGGGAGTGGCACAATGCAAAGAACTCATACAGCACGGAGTACCAAGCCTCCACTTCTACACAGTTTCTGCTGTTGACAGCATCCGTCAGATTGCAGAGCAGATATATTAAGGTTGGCCCCACCCCGACCTACACAGACCCACCCCCATCCCCTCCCTACATGGAGGGGAGTAGTTACCAAAGGATATAGGCGGACGGGCAAATTTTTTGACTTCTCAACTCCACTTTTTAACTTTGACTTTTAACTCTTGCATTTAATGCAAGAATAACCATACAGCCACCTTGCCCCGGACGGCTGCCCCCTTTGGGGGTTAGGGGGCTTCAGACTCATGACTTTCGATGATATCATAGGACAGGAAGAAGCCAAGCAAAGGCTTCGCACAGAGATGGAACAGGGCAAGGTGCCACACGCACTTATGTTCAGTGGTCCCGAAGGATGCGGTGCCATGCCACTTGCCGTGGCATACGCACAGATGCTGCTTGGCAATAATGTCATGGCAGAGAAACTGCAACATCCTGACCTCCACTTCGCCTTTCCTATATACAAGAAGAATTCAAAACCTACGTTTTGTGATGATTTCATCAAGGAATGGCGCGAACTCATCCTGCGTTCCCCATACTTTGGTATGCAGGAATGGATGGACGCATCAGGAGCAGAGAACCAGCAACTCGTCATCTACGTAGATGAGAGTGATGCCATATTCAAGAAGCTCAGTCTCAAGTCAAGTCAGGGAGGCTACAAGATACTTATCATGTGGTTGCCGGAGAAGATGCACGAAGCATGTGCCAATAAACTCCTCAAACTACTTGAAGAGCCACCGGCACAGACAGTCTTCATCCTCGTGAGCGAACAGCAGGACAAGGTACTCCAGACCATCCGTTCACGTTGTCAGACTATTGAACTCAGTCGTCTCACCGTAGAAGAAGTGGAAGACGCACTCATCAACCGTCGTTCCATACTCCCTGCAGAGGCGCACCGCATAGCACGCTCATGTGCGGGTAACATGGCAGCAGCCATACGTTCCATCACCGACAACTCCGAGAACCAGCTCTTCTTCGACCTCTTCGTTCTCCTCATGCGTATGTCCTACGTCCGCAAGGTGAAGGAGATGAAGCAATGGAGCGAGAAAGTGGCAGGCCTTGGACGCGAGCGTCAGAAAGCATTCCTCGAATACTGCCAGAAGATGATACGTGAGAACTTCATCTACAACTTCCAGCGTCACGATGAACTCAACTACATGAATGAGACAGAAGCCGACTTTGCTGTCAAATTCGCACCATTCATCAACGAGAACAACGTCTTCGGCATCATGGATGAGCTATCACTCGCCCAGCGCGACATCATGCAGAACACCAATCCAAAGATGGTCTTCTTCGATTTTGCTCTCAAGATGATTGTCCTCATCAAGAACAGATAACACATATTCCCACCATCAATAAAAAACTACTGACGCTCCGTCAACTTAATTTTGACGCTGCGTCAGTTTTTTATTGACGGAGCGTGCCCCAATTTTTACCATATACAATTCAATCCTCGATTGAACATGTACATCAATCGAGGATTGAATTAGTGATACGAACGAGGTACTAATCATCAACCTATATTCGTGGCTTTTGAACGATACGGATGATAAGAGAAATAATGTAGATTATCAAGCCATACATGAATGGCACAAGCACACACTTGACCCCTCCACACCATACTGCAATATGTACTTCACCATATATCTCCACTTGTGAAAACATTACCCATAAACCATAACACGAAGAAAAGATACCTGTCAAGAATGCCATAACGCCAAGTTCCTTTACCCATGCAGGAGCTTTCCATGCAGCAAAAAAGATGAAAGCAAGTTCTATAGTCAGGATTGACATCCAACCTGCATCTCCTTGTACAAATAAATCTGATACTGTATTCATAATGTTTTTTGTTTAGTTTAACCTTTAACCAATCGATTGATTTCGGATGCAAAGGTATCATTTATGCGGCTAAACACATGAGAAAATGCTTGCTGAATCCCACTATTCGCTTTCCAAAACCCATTACAAGGGGATTTAGCTATGAGAGAAAGGCTTTAGTATTGCTAATTATTGCTATTTTTGCACAAAATAACAATAACATGAAACGAACATTACTGATTATTGGATATTGGACACTTTCCATCATCCTTGTTTCTGGAATACTATGCAGTATGGAGTATAGTTTTTCTGAGGCATTATTCGTGAGCACCACATTCTTTCCTGTTGCCATAATCTTCAAGTTCTGCCTGTCAAAGATTGACTTCATCAACAGATGCGAAGGGACAAAGAACCTCGTGTTCCTTTCCCTCTTTGTTTTCACCTTATCATTCTTGCTTATTCACGTGGCAAATATCGTTATCCAATACCAAAGAAACGATTATTATCTAAGGAACTTTAACATTCCAGATATGCTTCTCAACCCTATTTTCATATGTTTCATACTTCTCTTTCTATTGGCTGGTGACTACATCGTAGGGCAATTCCTCTCAAAACACATTACCGAAGACATTCCGCAGAGCATCACGTTCACAAGCGACCGTCAGAGCACCACCATACTCATCAATGAGATAATGTACATCGAGAGTAACGACACCGAAGTATGGATTCACGCAACGGAAGGCAGAAAGTACCGCAACAAGACTTCCATCACAAGTTGGGAGAACCTACTCGGTCATGGCTTCATTCGTACTCACCGTTCCTTCCTCGCGAACCGTTCCTATTGCACCGCTGCAGAGAAAGATTCAATACTTATCGGTGACGAGCGTATCCCAATCTCACGCAAGTACAAGGACAGCGTCATCCATACACTCCAGAATTGAATGCAGAACCTTAGAAAAGGAACAACATACATGGCTATACAGACATCAAATTCATCAAGGAAAAGTAACAATCCACACAAAACAAAAGGGTATGCCACGTTGGCACACCCTTTTGTTTTATATTATTATAATTTTTATTCTGCCTGTTCATCCGAAATCTGTATGAAGACATTGCTGATACCCACTATAGGGTCAAGACGCATAAGGTGATAGACCTTGAACGTATAGGTATGCCCCTTCTTGATTTGCAGAGGACAGACATAACGTTCGTTCTCTGAATAGACAGTGCCATCGCCCTTACGTATGCCATCAGTATCGAACAGTTCGTATGACAGTACATCCTTATGACACGCCTTGCCATTATCCAAGACCTCAATGCCCACGTTCAACTTGCGGTACTCATAAGCACCCGTAGCACGTACACCGAGGCTGAGATGCTGGAGAGCCGTTGTATCAGCCTCGTGCAACTCAAAGCGAAGTGTGTCATGGCTATCCCATGTCTGTCGTTCCAAATTAACATACTGAGCATAATATGGCATACGGTTGCATGACCATATCATGAAGGTAAGTAAGACAGAGAGGACAAACCTAAGAGATGTATTAGCCTTGATTCTCATTGTTTGGTGCTGGCTTCTGTTGGTTATTGCCCTGCTGACCGCCACCACGGTTCTGTTCACCCTGAGGACGGTTTCCCTTATTGTGATATTTATTATTGCGCTGACGCTTGTCATAGCCATTATCACCACCATTATCATGGTTCTCCTGCTGTGGATTCTTTCCACCATTCTTAGGAGCGTTGCCATTGTTACGGTTACCATCCTGGTTCTTCTGACCGTTAGCAGCCTTTGGCTGGTTCTGAGCATTGTCCTGAGGTGTACCACCCTTTGACTTCTTCTTTTTCTTCTTACGGTCAAAGCGGTTGATGTTATCATCAAGGATGTCGAGCGACTTTGGTGACTCAGGTGCTTCTCCACCCTCGGCAAGGCTCTCTGGCTTACGTCCATCCTTGTTCATCTGAATAACCTCAAAGGCACGCTTGGCTGTAATTGTCTGCTCGTTTGCCACGATATGCTTATCCGTAGAGTATGTTATGAGATGACGAAGGATGTCTGACTTAAAGTAATAGTACTCGTTGTCCTGAGTATGGAGCGTTATCTCCTTTGATGGCATAGTCTTGAGCGACTCCACATACTGGTCAACCTCGTAGTTGAGACAACACTTGAGCTTGGCACACTGACCGGCAAGCTTCTGAGGATTAAGCGAGATATCCTGAAAGCGTGCTGCACTTGTACTTACACTCACAAAGTTGGTCAACCATGTTGCGCAACAAAGTTCACGACCGCAAGGACCTATACCACCGATGCGTCCAGCCTCCTGACGAGCACCAATCTGCTTCATCTCAATACGTACACGGAAACGGTCGGCAAGCACCTTGATAAGCTGACGGAAATCGACACGCTCATCAGCTATGTAATAGAAGATAGCCTTGTTGCCATCGCCCTGATACTCCACATCGCCAATCTTCATCTTGAGTCCGAGACTGAGAGCTATCTGGCGTGACTCAATCATTGTCTCGTGCTCACGAGCCTTTGCCTCCTTGAACTTATCCATATCCACAGGCTTGGCAAGACGATAGATACGTTTCAACTCAGTATCAGGCTTAAGGTTAGCCTTCTTCAGTTGAAGAGCAACAAGGCGACCAGTCATAGTCACCGTACCAATATCGTGACCAGGGCTTGCCTCAACAGCAACCACGTCACCCTTTTCAAGAGGCAACTTATTGTTGTTAATGAAATATCCCTTGCGAGGTGGCTTGAACTGAACCTCCACGATATTACAGTTCTCTGTATTGTCTGGAAGGTCTGCCAACCAGTCGTATGTATTCATTTTGTCGGCATGACGGCTACATCCCTTGGAACACATTCCGCCACAGCAGTTTCCACATTTATATTCTGACATTTATATATTGTTCTTTTTATTTTTGTTTCGTATATTAAGTTTTAGGTCTCGAAATTATGATGTGCAAAGATAGCACAAATCATAGATTTTACAAAACTTTTGCAGTTTAACTCTCCATTTGCAT
The DNA here is from genome assembly GCA_017961965.1 of Bacteroidaceae bacterium. The sequence goes on from JAGCWG010000477.1 coordinate 5,684, forward strand.
CATAATGACTACCTCTTCATATTTCGCTCTGCATCCATTCTTAGGAAGATGAACAACAAGAGCGTGAATCCCCAAAGTGACGAACCACCATAGGAGAAGAACGGAAGCGGAATACCAATAACAGGAGTAAGTCCGAGTACCATTCCTACGTTGATGAACAGGTGGAACAGGAAGATGCACAGCACGGAGTAACCATACACTCTGCCGAAGGTGTCCGACTGACGTTCAGCAATAGCAATGAGTCGCCAGATGAACAGCAGATAGACAATGAGCACTCCTGCAGAGCCGAGAAATCCTTCCTCCTCACCTACAGTACAGAAGATGAAGTCCGTGTCTTGCTCAGGCACATACTTGAGCTTTGTCTGCGTTCCGTTAAGGAAGCCCTTGCCATACAAGCCACCAGAACCGATGGCTATCTTAGCCTGATTGACATTATATCCTGCACCACGAAGATCTTCCTTCATACCAAGAAGAACCTCAATACGTATGCGCTGGTGGTCGGCAAGATGGTCAAACATCGTATGGCAGACATAGAAGAAACCTGTTGACATCAAGGCAAAGCCTGCTATGAGGACATAGCGGAACACACGTTCATAGACGGCAAGTCCGAAGAGATACACCACAAAGAGAAGATTGACACCAAGCATCACCCAACACACGTTGAAAGGAATGACATAGATGGAGAAGAGGATGACGAGGAGTACTGTTCCCCATCCAGCACCAATCATCACCTTCAACGCAGTCTTGTTGCCCGTATATATCCATGTCATGAACGTGGTGAATATCATACACAGAAGCTGCACCACGAATTCACCAACGATGACAGGGAGTGTGACCGACACGGTATCCTCACAGAAACGTATTCCGACAACGAAATAT
>JAGCWG010000478.1 GCA_017961965.1 Bacteroidaceae bacterium
CGCTCAGCCATTCCTAATTCCTAATTTCTCATTCCACATTCCTCATTATAACTATTGTGTGTGTCGTTTTTTCTCCGTATATTTGCAAGGAAATTTACTAACATCTACAATGCGAAAAATATTTATCTTATCATTTGCCATGCTGGCTTCGCTGATGGCGAGGGCAGACGAGGTGGAGGTCAAGTCGTTCAATTATGCAGGACCATACGTAGTCAAGTCACCTGTACAGATGGACAGCACTGATGTGTATGCTAAGGAGTATGCAAAGCATTCATTGCTGGATTGTAACGTAGCCCTGTCAGTCGTGGAAGTCGGCAGGGAAATCCCTGCAGGTGCCTTGCCTGGCTGTGAGACGTCCGAGGCACTTCATCTGTTGGGATTCACAGTTACGAATCGTACCTACACCAATGCCATCATCACAGTTGAAGGCGTGAAGAGCTACAAGGTGTATGTGGATGACAAGCAGGTGAACGGTGGAAGCGCTACGCTCCTTCCGTCCGTGCATAAGGTAGTGATTAAGTATCTCAGCAAACCAGAAGCTAATGATACGGCTACTGTGAAGGTAGATGCTGGCAATGCGGTCGTTGCACCGATGACAGCAGGTGTTAGGCACCCTTATTCGTTGGGCGACGTGTTGAACTCACGCAACTGCTCAGGCGTGTTAATCTCAGCAGGTGGTCGTTACCTCCTTTATCATACAAGCGAGACGTTGGCTGATGGCGGAACTCAGCGCAATTCCTTTATCAAGGACCTACAGACGGGTGCTACGATGGATGCAGGCAAGGCTTATCGGTGGATGCCCAAAGGCGACTGCTACTATTATATAAGAAAGAACAACGGTTACGGCTATTCACTCGTGGTCGTTGACCCAAAGACAAACAAGGAGACTGTGCTGGCACACACTCTGCCAACGAACAGTATCTCCATGTCGCCAACGGAGGACTTCGTGATTTATTCGGAGAAGCAGGAAGGTCCAAAGGAAAAGAAGGAGATATTTGAGGTCATTGAGCCAGACGACCGTCAGCCGGGGTGGCGTAATCGCTACAATTTGTATAAGTATGACTTCGCATCGGGTCTTACTCAGCAACTGACGTTCGGTCATCATAATGTGTATCTTTCTGACATAAGTCAGGATGGCAAATACATTCTTGTGTCGAAATCTGAGTCGCGTCTTTCAGCCCGTCCGACTACTGTGATGAGCATCTATCGTATCAACCTCGATACATACGCCGTGGACACCATCGTATCTCGTGACGGATTCGTGAGTGACGCTTCGTTCTCGCCGGACGGACGGCAGGTACTTGTCAAGGGTACTCCAGAGGCTTTCGAAGGAATTGGTAAGAATGTGGCAGAAGGACAGATACCAAGCGCCTACGACTATCAGTTGTTCATCTCACCTGTGATTGGTGGACAGGCAGACTTCGCTCCTAAGAACTGGAGGGCTGTGACACGTGACTTCGACCCAAGCATTGAGAATTGTGACTGGTCGCCATCTGACGGCATGATTTATTTCACGGCAGAGGACAAAGATTTCATCAACCTCTTCCGGCTCAACCCAACTACAGGCAAGATTGTTAGACTCGATACGGGTGTTGAACTTACAAATCGTATTTCAAAGGCAACGAGCGGTAATGTCATCGCTTACTGTGGACAGGGCGCATCATACGGTGACCGTGTCTTTGTGATGAACACCAAGACATTGAAACGCACGCTCATTGAGGATATCGACGAGGCGCACATGGCAAGCGTGAGCCTCGGAAAGTGTGAGGCTTGGAGTTATATCAACGAGGACGGTGACACGGTTTCATGTCGTTACTATCTACCATACGACTTCGATGCAAGCAAGTCATATCCGATGATTGTGAACTACTACGGTGGTTGTTCGCCAACTTCACGCAACTTCGGAAGCCGTTACCCACAGCATGCATATGCTTCACTCGGCTATGTGGTGCTTGTCATCAATCCACGCGGTGCGGCCGGCTTTGGACAGAAATGGGCGGCTGCTCATGTCAATACCGCAGGTAAAGGTGTGGCGGAGGATATAATAGGTGCAACGAAGACATTCTGCAAGGAGCACTCATTTGTCAATGCAAAGAAGATTGGATGTATCGGAGCAAGCTATGGTGGATTTATGACTCAGTACCTCCAGACGGTGACAGACATCTTTGCTGCAGCCGTAAGCCACGCAGGTATCTCGGACCACACAAGTTACTGGGGCGAGGGCTATTGGGGCTATTCATATTCAGAGGTGTCAATGGCAAACAGCTATCCTTGGACGCGCAAGGACCTCTATGTTGATCAGTCGCCTCTCTTCAATGCCGACAAGGTACACACGCCTTTGCTCTTCGTTCACGGCACAGCTGACACCAATGTGCCTGTGGGCGAATCAATACAGATGTACACGGCTCTCAAGCTTCTCGGTCGTCCTACAGCCATGGTACTTGTTGATGGCGAGAACCATTGGATAATGGACACAAAGAAGCGCATACAGTGGCAGAACACCATCTGGGCATGGTTTGCCAAGTACCTCCAAGACGACAACTCATGGTGGGAAAGCATGTACAGCCACAAGGAGTTGTAAGTGTAACCTCAAACAAAAGAACCAAAACATTACAAAATACTTAATACTAAAAACCTAACTTTCGTAGAGGGTGTGCCAAGTGATTGGTGCACCCTCATTTTTTTTGCCCCCTCCCGTCCTCCCACGGTGGGGAGGTGGCTAATGCAATTGAGCATGTTCATGAGGATGATACATCAATCATGCGACAAAAAGTTGCTATTACCGTGAATAAAAGTTTTGAAATGCACGAATAAAAGTTTGCTTTATCGTGAAAAAATATTGTTCCGTGGGCTTTGAATATTCGTTCAATGGCACGGAACGAATATTCATAGCCTTTGAACGAATATTCAAAGGCTATGAACAAACATTCAAAGCCCACGGAATGATTTTTTATCGTGATAAAGCAATTTTTTTTCCTTGCTCTCTCTACTTTTTTATGCCTATAAGATGAGTTTTATTGTATGTTATCCTTTCAAACACGTGCGTCACAAAGACTAATTACCTGTTGTTGCAGATGATTGAACTGTGTTTGAACAATTTTCAATCACAGTTTAATGGGTATTTAACGGACGTTAAACATAACGCAATAATTAACGAGAAATATATTTGAGTAGTACGGTTGAAAAAATCACATTAAAGTTTGTTCATTTAGATTCAATAGGGTATTTTTGCATACGAAAAACAAAGTTTACAAAAGGGCATAAAAAAACCCGGATTCATCACCAGCATCTAATATCTGGGAGAGGAACTACCGGGACTGCACGGCAAAGGTATGTATAATTATGGAAACCAACAAACAATTTCTTGAAAAAGTGTTCTCCACAAAGAGAATGGAACGCTATTTTTCTCTTTATCCTAATGATGAAGCAAAGGCTATTTGTCATTATGAGTGTAATCTTATGCTTGCAGAATCACTTTATGTGAGCCTGTCAGTCTTTGAGGTTACATTGCGTAACGCATTGTGTCGAGAATTGGAAACACTTACAGGACGTGAGGATTGGTACGCTATGTTTGCCAATACTCCAGGACTTCGAAGTTTGAATAAATATATCACTGAGGCAGGACAGCACATCACTTCACGACGCGAACAGATAACTCCGTCAAAGATAGTGGCAGAGTTGACTCTTGGTTTCTGGGTGTCATTATTGAATTCCGAATACGAACTGATTCTATGGAAAGCACTACGTCGTGCATTTCCATATATGCCACACCATGAACGAAAAC
>JAGCWG010000479.1 GCA_017961965.1 Bacteroidaceae bacterium
CTCATAACAGTGAACACAGCCCCCTTCACCATTCTGTGCACTCCCCTATTAAGTATGTGCTCACCCATGGCAATCCACCGCCCCATCCATACTATCGGATGCGGCAGGCGTTCTGGGTCGCCAAATATAAGGTCAAGCAACCAACCAAGCAAAAGAGGAATGATACTCATAAATGTCAAATGAAGAATTAAATTCGTTGAACCCCTTTGGCGGGCAAAACTAATAATAAATTGCAAAATTACGAATAATTTCCATTCTGTAATTCACAAACAGGCTTATTCTTTCATGTACAAACAAAAAAGACTGGCAGAATCCGTAGATTCTACCAGTCGTATAAAGTCCTTAGATAATATTCAAATTAGAACTTGAAAGTAAGACCAAATGAAAGAGCCTCACCATCAGCAGCAAGACCTACCAAGCTATAAGAATCCTTCTCATTGTAGTAACCGAGGTAACCAAGCTTAGCATCGAGGTCAACCTTTGGAGAAAGCTCAACCTTAACACCTGGACGAACACCAATGTTGAATGTAGAAGCATCGCCACCACCTTCGTAGTTCACCTTACCAAAGCCGAAACCACCATCGATAAAGAATGTAGCAATACCACACTTAGCGAAGCTGTAACGAGCAAATGGAGCAATACGGAATGCGTCCTTTGGAGCACCAACAGCAACATCACCATTATTTGCATAGCCAATTTCGAGAGCGATATCCCAATTCTCATCAAGAGAATAACCGATAGTTGGGGCGATAGAGAATGATGTGTTAGAATCACCTACTTCTGGAGATACACTCTTGATACCTACTGAACCACCAAGCCAAAGCTGAGCGTTAGCGCAAAGTGAAGAAGCTGCAACGAGTGCAGTAAGAATAATCTTTTTCATAATTTTTTTGTTAGATTTTTTCGTTTTTGTTTTTCCTACTCTTTTTTATCAATTAGAAATTTTTTCACCTGGACGAGGTTTTCGGAATCTCCTCGCTCATTGTTTTTTGCGGTGCAAAGTTAAAGCATTATAAAAAAAACAACCAAAGATTTTTGAGGGGAAAAGCCCTTTTGTTCTATAATAGATAACTTATTTTAACTTATAGAACACAACGTATTGACACACATCAATAGATATTATCAAAAATTGCATGGCTTATATTGACAGGAATTAGGTAAAAACAAATGACTTCTTACACAAAATCCCAAATACAGAAAATGAAGAAATCACAAAAATGGCAATATGATGCTTCCTTACGAAGCCTCCACTTACATTTTGTCATACGAATTATCTGGAAAGAATTAGGAAGGGTTAACGAACCATTAACGAAGGATTAACGAAGGATAACTCCCAAACATTTTGTAAGCATTTCATGTCTTTTAATGCTCTATTGACAAAATATCCACACAAAAAAAGTTGCCACTTCTCGACGAAGCAGCAACTAATTCCCAAAAGTTTTAACAGACAACTCTGTGTGAATATTTGGTATAAGGATATACGTAATGATGAACTAAAGAAAAAGCTATTATTAAATTTTGAACACTGCAAAGATATAGGCATTTCCACAATTACACTTTCACTTACAACGCAAATACATCCCAAATTACATTTGAGACGTTTTCTTATGTCTTATTTCGGAAAGAAGTGTGCATTTGAGACATAGTTATTTATAATTATTGTCAGAAATCGGAACTATCAAAACGATATTGCAAGAATAATTTTTGAACAACTATTCAAATTATTATTTGTTTTCTCCCAACATTGTCGTTAGATTTCATAAAAACAGCCACTCTTCTATCGCCTCAATGAGGGCATCATTTTCATCTTTTTTCTGTACCGCAATACGGAAGAAAGAACTGTCAAGTCCCTCAAAATTGCCTGCATCTCGAATCAATATTCTGTGTTCCTGAGCAAGATAATCTTTCAAGGAAGCTGCCTTTCCCATTCTCAACTTGCATAATAATATATGTGTGTCGGATGGCCATGTCTCTATACAACCGAGTTTCTGCAATCTTTCTGCCACCCTCTCACGTTCAGCCATGAGTGTCTCCACATCGAGTCGATATTCGTCCTCATGTGCAAGGAGATAATGACCAGCATCTATTGCCACCTGATTGACCGACCACGGCATTCGCTGAAGCCTGATGTTATTCAGGAGGGCAGCATTAGCGGTAATGTAGCCGATGCGAAGTCCCGGAACGGCATACTCCTTGGTCATACTATGAATCATGATGACATTAGGCAACTCTGCCGCCTCCTTTGGCGTGACAAGCGGCTTGAGAGTGAATGGCGCATAACTGGCATCAAGCACAAAGATGACATTCTCATGTGCCTTGAAGCATTTCATCAACTCATCTTTGTCTATTACGCTTCCAGTGGGATTATTAGGATTGCAGAGCCACACCATCTGTGCACGCTCAGGTATCTGGTCGAGTGCATAGATGGAACATAGCGTATGTTCGTGTATGCGACAGGCATCCGCATATTCGGAGAACGTAGGCATTAATACGGCAGTCTTGCTCCTACGGAACGTCTGTGCAATAAGATATATTGCCTCCGTTGCGCCATTAGTCACACACACCTCATCCTTACCCAAGCCAAGCATCATAGCAAGTTCCGCCTCAAGCGAAACGGGCGTTGGCTCAGGATAAGACACGACCTTGTCAAGACCGTCCGCAAGGTAGCAGAACAATCCCTCATGGTCAAAATGATTATAGACATTCGAACTGAAGTTGATGTCTATCTCCTTATATATATATGTATCGTCTCCGTGTCCTGTAAGCATAAAAAAAGCCCCTCCTAACCTCCCACAAAGGGGAGGTATAAAAATACTCTGAATGCCATTAGAATGGATAATTGTTTTTTCCAATGGCAAAACATGTTAATTGTTAATAATTAATTGTTAATTTAAAAAGCCCTTATCCGAAGGCCGCCCCGTTACTTTCCTGCGGTCAGTGAGATCGCTTCGCTAAGTTGGGGGAACGGGGGGCTAATATCTCGTAAATCTTATCTATATCCACATATCGCCTTACGTGTTCAGCAAGCAGGTCATACTGCCTATCCTTGAACTCCTCGGCAGTCATGACAGGTGCTTCGCATGCACGCTCAGCAAGAGGAGTTACCAGATAATCTATGACGGCAGGATTGTCAAGTATGCCATGAACATAAGTGCCAAGACACTTGTCCTGAATATAAACGAGAGGTAACTCTTCTTCCGCAAACTGTTCGTGTCGTTCGCCCTCACCATTTAGTGTGAGAGTACTCTTCCTTGTCCTTCCCTGATGAATCTCATAGCCCTTGCATCGGTTTCCCCCAAAGTCGAACTCAACCTGACGTGTGACTTTATCTGCTGTCATGACCGTCTCGACAGGAAGGATTCCAAGCCCCGGAAGACAAGGTACACTACCTTCCACCCCATCAGGATCGCTCACCATCTGTCCGAGCATCTGATAGCCACCACATATTCCTATGACGGTCTTACCATCCTTGTGAGCACGTATTATTGCTTGTGCCACGCCATTACGGCGGAGTTCATAAAGGTCATCAAGCGTTGCCTTCGTACCCGGAAGGATGATGATGTCCGCCTTCTCTATATCCTTTATATTATTTGTATAGAAAAGATTCACTCGCTCGTCTCTCTCAAGGATGTCAAAATCCGTGAAGTTGGAGATATGCCTCAAGAGGATTACAGCCACCTGTACCTTACGGCAGCTCCCTCCCTGTAGGGAGGGCTGGGGTGGGTCCAGGTCTTTCCTTTTCCTGTCAAGTTCCACGCTATCCTCTTCTTCTATCACGATATCCTTGAACATCGGCACGACGCCAAGGACAGGTACTCCACAGAGTTCCTCCATCATCTTGCGTCCCTCGTCAAAGAGACGGAGGTCGCCACGAAACTTATTGATGATTATTCCCTTTATACGTGCCTTATCCTCTGGCGTCTGCAACATGATGCTTCCATACACGCTTGCAAACACGCCCCCACGGTCGATGTCTGCCACGAGTATGACGTCTGCATCCGCATGACGAGCCATAGGCATATTGACAAGGTCAGAATCACGCAGGTTAATCTCCGACACACTTCCTGCACCCTCCATGACGATGGGATTATACTTGGCAGCAAGACGGTCGAACGCATCGTTTACCGCCTGCCTCAGCTCTTCCCTACCCTCCTTACGGAAATAGTCGTAAGCAGAGCGGTTACCAATAGGCTTGCCATTAAGCACAACCTGAGTGGTATGTTCCGAGTTAGGCTTGAGCAAGAGCGGGTTCATGTCGGTATGTGGAGCCAGTCGTGCCGCCTCTGCCTGTACGGCTTGTGCACGTCCAATCTCCATGCCCTCAGGCGTAGCATACGAGTTGAGAGCCATATTCTGTGCCTTGAATGGTGCGGGATGATAACCATCCTGCACAAAGATGCGACACAGAGCCGTGGCAAGCACGCTCTTTCCCACGTCGCTACCAGTTCCCACCAGCATCAAGGGATGAAGTCTTTCTTTATTCATAGTCAGCGTTCTTTCAACCAAGTTTAACACTCATCTCTGTACCCCCACATCGTAGGATGTCGCCATCATGGAGTATTACTCCCTCGTTGGTGAGAGGCTCTCCGTTGACGGTCATCGGCACAGATGGCATCCTCCATGAGTACGTAGGATTGGCGGTACGCACATTCACGCAACAGCCACGACACATGGAGCAGGCATGCTGGCGGTCGGAGCGTATTCCCTTAGGGCACTCCGTACGCCATTGACCAAGACGAAGTCTCCAACCGTCATCACCCTTGGTGAGCTGACATTGGAACACATCCATTGCCACATCATCCACGGCTATGACATTGTGAGCCTCATCCGTCATACGACCGATGGTAACGATTGTCCTTGCGCGACTTAGGAAGTCATCGAGGACATAATCTGTATTATTAAAAGATATTTTCATATTTGACCTTCCCCCAACCCCTTCCTATAGGACGGGGAGTAGTTACACTATTCGCTTATTATCTCTCGTATTGCAAAGATACGATGGATTTTTGACACCTGCAATTGCGAGAATCAAAAAAGCATAGTATCTTTGCAACATATCTTTTAGAGATAAAGAATATAACACAAATGAGTAACTACTCCCCGTCCTATAGGAAGGGGTTGGGGGAAGGTCCGCTTATGATTCTAATATTCGGAGGAACAACGGAAGGACGCATCGCAGCAGAGACTCTTGATGATGCAGGCAAGCCATTCTACTACAGCACCAAGTCGGGGCGACAGGAGGTGGCAATGCGCCATGGCATACAGATTACGGGTGCCATGACGCAGGATGACATCGTGACATTCTGCAAGGAGCACGCAATTGTGTGTATGGTGGATGCCGCACATCCCTTTGCCGAAAACCTGCACAAGACGATAGCCGAAGCAGCACGTAAGACGAGCATACCAGTCATACGACTTCTGCGACCTGCATCGGGAAGGATAAAGGATGCGACCTATTGCAAGACATACGACGAGGCAATAGCCGCCATGGAACAACAAGGTGTCAAGCGGCTCCTTGCACTCTCCGGTGCAAACACCATAAGCAAGCTGAAACCTTTCTGGCAACATCACGAGACATTCTTCCGCATCCTTCACAGACAGGAAAGTATTGACATAGCAGACAGGAACGGATTTTCTGAGAGTAACCTCCTTTTCTATAATGAGGACAACGAACTGCCATCCATAGAGGACGAGACAGCCATGATGCAGAGCGTCCATGCCGATGCAATCATAACCAAGGACTCAGGAGAAAACGGAGGAATGCCTGCCAAGACGGAAGCTGCACATCGCTTAGGAATAAAGATATTCGTCATCGAACCACCTGTCTTGCCAGCCAGTTTCATCATAGTTACAGGCAAGTACACGTTACGAAGGGCTATCGAAGGGCTATCGAAGGATTTCTTCCCTCTCCGCACAGGAATAACGACGGGTGCTTGTGCCACGGCTGCAACGAAAGGCGCACTCCTTGCACTCCTCACAGGCGAGCCACAAGAGGAAGTGAGCTTTGCCCTCCCTGATGGCGAGATACTGACCATCCCCATAACAGAAACCATCCCTGGCGACGGCTATGCCGAATGTATAGTCACAAAGGATGCGGGAGACGATCCCGACGTGACGAACGGATGCAGAGTTCATTCGCACGTAAGTCATGGCACACAAGGCATCCGCTTCATAGGTGGCAGCGGCGTGGGTACGGTCACTCTTCCTGGGTTAGGTCTTGAGGTAGGCGGCCCTGCCATCAATAATACTCCACGACAGATGATGACAAACGAGATAAGGGCGTTGTCAGACAAAGACTATGACGTGACAATAAGCGTGGAAGGTGGCGAGGAAATTGCGAAACGCACGTTCAACTCCAAGGTAGGTGTCGTGGGCGGCATAAGCATCATCGGCACTTCGGGCATAGTGTCACCACTCAGCAACGAGGCATTCATCGAGAGCCTCCGTCGTGAGCTACAGGTGGCAAAGGCAATAGGTACGACACACATCATCTTCGTGTCAGGAAAGAAGGCTGAGGAAGCGTTAAAAGCCCCCCATCCCACAAAGGGGACGGCTTTCCAGCACGATGAGAACAACACTCTCTTTTCTATTCTCGACAAAGAACGCTCTTTGCTTACTCCCCCTTCGGGGATTGGGGGGCCTCGCTTCATCCACTACGGCAATGCCATTGGTGAGGCTCTCAAAGCGGCATACGAACTGGGATTCCGCAAGGTGACACTTGGCATCATGATTGGTAAGGCGGTAAAAGTGGCAGAGGGAAACCTCGACACACATTCGCACAAGGTTACAATGAACAAGGAGTTCCTCAGACAACTTGCTGGCAAGGATGCCGACAAGATTGACGGAATAACGATGGCAAGGGAACTGTGGGACATCATGCCACAAGCGTTCTTCGACAAGATTCACGACGAATGTTACCACCATTGCCGTAGTGTGTTCCCAGATGGCACACTCAACGTAAAAATAATCAAGAATGAATAGTCATAACACCATACATTTCGTGTCGCTTGGCCCCGGAGGTGCTGACCACGTCACCCTCGGCAACGCAAGACAGATTGAAGCTGCCGACAAGGTCTATTGTTTCGGCTCAGGAGGCAAGTCACATTGCGCCGACACTCTCAGGATTCTCGGTCACGAGAGCAAAACAGAGGTCATCAACATCCCCATGGCAAATGACCGTACAGATGCAATGACCGCATACGAGGCACTTGCACGCAAGATTACCATTGACTATCACGATGGCAAGCGCATAGCCGTGGCAACCGAAGGCGACACAGGGCTATTTGCCACCACACATTATGTGATGGACATACTCACAAAGCACGGCATCTCATGCAGACAACATGCAGGTGTACCTGCCTTTATCGCCGCAGGAGCAATGGCTCGTCTTCATCTTGCCAAGCTTGACGAACGACTGCTCATAGTTCCCGGCACGATTACGGCAGACGAACTCGGCACTCTCGTTGAGAATGGCACGAACGTAGTCATCATGAAACCGTCGAAAG
>JAGCWG010000480.1 GCA_017961965.1 Bacteroidaceae bacterium
ATAAGACCTATTTAGAGTATCCTTTAAAATCTAACTGTAACACTGTAACACTGTAACGCTTTGATTATATTCTTTAATGCTAATCTGTTGTGTAATAGTTAAATGTGGTTTTGTGGCATTCCTGTTTTGTGATGTGCGTGTTTAGTTATTTTCAGTCATTAGTCATTAGCCAAAATCGATTTTTCACTCTTTTTTACTCCTCTTTACTGCAAGAGAAGACCTTCCGAAAGTTGAGAAAATTTACACTTGCGAAACTTGAATTATAGATTTGAGATTATAGATACATAAAGTGTATCGTCATAACTTATTAATTCCTGAAAGCATAACTTATAGAACCCTTGAAGCATAACTACTGCAAATGCTAAAGTTGAAATTTTCATGCGTTAAAACGTAATTGCATGGAGTGACGGATGTGCAAAATGGATGAAAAAGAAAAGAAAATTAGTTATAAAATTGGTGGTTAGCGGATAAAGTCGTATTTTTGCAGTCGCTTTGCCGTCAGGTGAACAAAAATAGTTGATAAATAACACAATAAAATAATAAAGAAAAGTAAATAATGAATATTTCATTGCAGAACATTGACAAGGTCAATGCAGAACTCAGTGTGACTATTGAGCCAGCAGATTATACAGACAAGTACGCTAAGGCTGTCAAGGACGCCGTTAAGAAGATTAGCATGCCTGGTTTCCGTCCAGGTAAGGTACCTGCAGGTCTCGTAAAGAAGCAGTATGGTCAGTCAATCCTCGTTGAGGAGATTAACAAGATTCTTCAGGAAGGTGTATTCAACTACATCCGCGACAATAAGGTAAACATGCTCGGCGAGCCACTCCCAGCAGAGGAGAGCGTAAACATCGCTGAGGGTGAGACAATGACTTTCAAGTTCGGTATTGCTCTTGCTCCAGAGTTCAAGGCAGATGTCAATAAGCGCGACAAGATTGCTTACTACAACGTAGAGGTAAGCGACGAGATGGTAGAGAACCAGGTTAAGATGTATCGTCAGCGTGGTGGCTCATACCAGAAGCTCGAAGAGGGACAGGCTTACGAGGACAACGATATGGTAAAGGGTATCATCACTGAGCTTGGTGTTGAGAATCCTGTTACTGCAAGTGATGTCGTACTTCTTCCAAAGTACTTCAAGAATGACGATCAGAAGGCTCTCTTCAATGGCGCTAAGATTAACGACGTTGTTAAGTTCAACCCTTCAGTTGCATACGACAACAGCGAGGCAGAGCTTTCTTCACTTCTCAAGGTTGCCAAGGAAGACGTTGCTAACCACAAGGGTGAGTTCAACCTTCAGATTACAGAAATCACTCGCTTCGTAGAGGGTCCTCTCAATCAGGAACTCTTCGATGCTATCTACCCAGGTGGCGAGGTTAAGAGCGAGGAGGATTTCCGTGCTCGTACCAAGGCAGCTATTGCTGAGCAGTTTGCTAAGGACAGCGACTACAAGTTCATCCTCGATGTGAAGAAGCACATGATGGACAAGGTAGGCAAGCTCGAGTTCCCAGACGAGAAGCTCAAGAAGATTATGCTCATCAACACAAAGAACGATGAGAAGAAGGTTGAGGAGAACTATGCAGCTTCAATAGAGCAGCTCACATGGCACCTCATCAAGGAGCAGCTTGTTGCTAAGTTCGAGGTTAAGGTTGACGACAACGACATCAAGGAGATGGCTAAGGAAGTCACAAAGATGCAGTTCGCTCAGTACGGCATGCTCAACATCCCAGACGAGTACCTCGAGGGTTCTGTCAAGGAGATGCTCAAGAAGCGTGAGACAGTTGACAACCTCATCGACCGTTGCGTTGAGGTTAAGCTCGGTGCAGCAGTTAAGGAGGCAGTTAAGCTCGACGAGAAGACAGTAACTGCAGAGGAATTCAACAAGATGTTTGAATAATTCTTATCTCTCGATATTATTACGATGGCAGGGTAACCCCCTGCCATTTTTTTTGTTTATGGCCGTCTGTAAGCCCGTGAAAGTGGGTTGCAATCCTCGGTGGTGAAAGGCGTGGCGTGCCCTTTGACGCTATGTCGTGAAAAAATATTGAAAAAAAATGTGAAGAATATTTTTTGTTATCGCTTTTTTTTATACCTTTGTCTATGGATAGAAC
>JAGCWG010000481.1 GCA_017961965.1 Bacteroidaceae bacterium
AAACAGGGTGTATGGACCACTTTGAGTTTTCCTCAAAAAAAGATACCCATTTCTTTTCCAAGAATTCTCCCTGTGTTGAATATTTTCTTTAGCTTCAAAAAACAATTTGTTTTGAATATATTATGAAACAGAAATCAAGCATTATTATTAGGGTAATCATCCTTAGTCTCATGACTGCTTTCAGTTCATGTGAAGACAAAAACAACGATTTGACGGAATACACGGCCGACCTCTTTGGAGAGAATATTCTTGTCACGACCAACATCGACATGAATACAGAGACACGTGCTGCTTTCCAAAGCACGGGAGATAATGTAAAACTTAAGTGGCAGAATGGTGATTCCATTGCACTCTACACCAGCAACGGTGAAGCATACGCCTACTTTGCATCCATACAGAATGATGGTAAGACAGTTGTCTTCACCGCTTATCCTAATACTAAGAAGCTGACAGGTTCAGAGGGTGAGCATGTGTATGCCATACTGAGCAACAACAGGGTGAACATCACAGTACGTGACAACCACTTGGTGGCAGATACTATCAGCTACAATGTGTGTGACAATTCAACTCAAAGGGCACGTGACCTCATCATGTACAGTGTTGGTACGATACACAATGGCAAGCTTGAACTCAACTTCAAGCACATATTTGCCTACCTCAAGATAATGGTGAATAAGGACAAGTTGAAGAACGACTGCCTTTCCGTACTCTCTTATACTACGACAATATTCCCATCTTCACTCGACTACGACATTGCCAACCAGCAGTTCTCCGACAACACTCTCGACAAAGGATGGCAGTACCTGTTTGTGTCAAAGGACAATATGGAACGCGAAGGCGACCACTATGTCACATACATCCCAGTGTTCCCGACTGAAGGCGACGTAACATATTGCCTTTTCGACTCAAAGAAGAAGGAAACAGATGAAGGCGAAGTCGTTATGATGGACAGTACATTCCTCCTTGTTGACGAGCCTGAGGACGGACTCAAGGCTGGACAGACATTCAAGATACATAGCGAGCAGTCCATCGTAAAGTCAAAGAGCAAGTCAATGGATGGACGCTACACAACTCTTGAGAAAGCAACTAAGGGCGATGGCATCAAGCTCATCTTTATGGGACAGGGCTTTACTGACCAGGATATCCAAAGCGGAAAGTACAACAGAATGATGACACGTGAGATGGAGCGTCTCTTTGCTATCGAGCCTTACAAGTCATTTCGCGACCGCTTCACAAGTTTCTGCGTGTATCGTGTCTCAGACAGCAATGACCTCACAGGCATTGCAAACATGAGTCAGGACAAGATAATCGACGAGTCAGAAAATGCATTGCACTACATTCCTCAAGAATGTATGCGTGACTCTATCGTTCGAGTAATCGTCGTTTACAACGCCAATTTCGTATATCGTAGTGTTACGAGCTTAAATACTTCAGGCTTGTTTGTTGCACATATCATGATGAACGACCCATACGTAACAGGCCACGAGGTAGGTGGTCACGGAATAGGTCTTCTTGCTGACGAATACGTGGAATTTGATGGTGGTCCTACAGATGATGACAAGGAGATAATGGACAGTGCACATAAGGAAGGTGCATACCTCAATGTCGATTACAACAAGGAGCACCCAATATGGGAGAAGTTCATCCTCAACGAGGATTACAAGAGCGAAGGTATTGGTGCATATGAGGGAGCACACTGTTACTCAGAAGGCTACTATCGTCCAACACGAAACAGTATCATGCGTGACCACAACGAAAGCCATGTATTCAATGCTCCAAGCCGTGAAGCCATCTATAAAGCGATAATGAAGTT
>JAGCWG010000482.1 GCA_017961965.1 Bacteroidaceae bacterium
AGGCAAACTATACAGTAGAAGGTGGTAACGTGATTGAAGCTGGTGAGAATGCCATCGAAGCTCCTTTTATATTATATAATGATGGCTACTATTATCTCTTCGTTAGCTTTGACTACTGTTGCCGTGGACAGGCTTCAACATACAAGACGGTGTATGGTCGTTCAAAAAAGGTGACAGGTCCATACGTGGATAAGGACGGAAAGCGTATGGAATATGGTGGCGGAACACTCCTCTATGGTCCTGACGACGAGCACTTCGGCATCGGCCATTGTTCTGCCTACGAGTTTGACGGAAAGCATTACTTCATCTCTCACGCATACGTCAAAAACCAGAATGGTGCAGCCAAGCTGTTCATACGCCCTATCACATTTGACAAGAATGGATGGATTGTCTGTCCATAACCTGCATTATTCATCTGTACTCATCCATAATTTGTCGGTTCTTACCAACACTTTTGTATAGAATTTGTCGGTTGCAACCGACATTTTTTCGCAAATTTGTCGGTCAGAACCGACATTTTTCATGATTTTTGTCGGTTGCAACCGACATTTCTTGGTGATTCACCAGATTATACATATCTTTGTAGCGTTAAAAATCAAAGATATATGGAAAAGTTGTTTGAAAAGAAGGAGCAATTACTACGATTGACATCAATGGATATCATCCGAGATGCAACAAACAGCATTGACTGGGATGCACAACTGATATGCATCCGAGGAGCAAGAGGTGTGGGTAAAACCACCATTATGCTTCAGTACATCAAGTCACATTACAAAAGTTTCAGTAATGAAGTCCTGTATTGTAGTCTTGACTCCATATATTTCTCCACACACACTCTTATTGACCTTGCAGAACAATTCTACAAGAACGGAGGGAAGCACCTTTTCCTTGACGAAGTACACAAGTACGAAAACTGGAGCAAGGAGATAAAGGAGATATACGACACATATCCAGATATGCAAGTAGTCATAAGCGGTTCGTCATTACTGAACATCCTTAATGGTGATGCCGACCTGTCACGCCGTTGCATACCTTACGACATACAGGGATTATCTTTCCGTGAGTTCCTCATGTTCTACCATAAGATTAACCTGCCGAAGAGCAATCTGAAGGATATCCTTGAACATCCACAGGAACTGTGCTCCGAGGTGCTTGACAAGTGTCACCCTCTCCCACTCTTCAAGGAATATCTGCAATATGGCTATTATCCGTTCTATCTCAAGAACAAGAACAACTACTACACTCTCATCGAGCAGGTAGTGAACTATGTCATCGAGACAGAGCTGCCACAAATATATAATGTGGAGATGGCAATGGTAAGGAAGCTAAAGGCTCTTATGGGAATAATCAGCAGCGGAGTGCCATACGAAGTTGATGCTACAAAGCTGAGCGGAGTGATTGGAATACACAGAACCACAGTCATCAACTACCTTTATATGCTCGACAAGGCAAAGATGCTCAACATGCTATTTGCAGAATCAAAGACTATAAAGAAGTTGCAGAAGCCAGACAAGATATACATCGAGAATCCGAACATGCTCTATGCCCTTTCATCAGGTACAGTGGAGATTGGCACGGCACGTGAGACATTCTGTATAAACCAGTTGCGGGCAAGTCACGACGTGGAATACGGAAAGACAAAGGGAGACTTCAAGGTTGATGGCACATATACTCTTGAAGTAGGAGGACAAAGCAAGGGCTTCAGTCAGGTAGCAGGAGTACAGAACTCCTACATACTTGCAGATGACACAGAGACACCACTCGGCAGGAAGATTCCAATATGGATGCTTGGATTCCTGTACTAATAGAATCCCCGTACTATCATCGCTGACAGTACGGGGATTACATTATCTACGAAAAACTAATCAACTAATTAACCACTGCATAAAATAAATTACTGAAGACGGAACGTGACAGGAACAGAGTGCTGCCTACGAGTTTGACGGCAAGTGTTATTTCGTGTCACACGCATACGTAAAAGACCAGAACGGAGCTGCAAAGTTGTTCATTCGTCCTATGAACTTTGACAAGGACGGATGGATAGAGTGATAATTCATAATGCATAATTCACAATTCATAATTGATATAAAGAAAGGGGCGCACATTAGCGTCCCTTTCTTTATGCAACTTACTACTGAAGGCGGATAGTAATTGGCATTTCATATCTGCAAGCTACTGGTTGATTACGCTGGAAACCAGGTTTCCAAGCAGGCATATCCTTCACCACTCTTACTGCTTCATTTATGAAAGCAACTTCACCTTCATGACATTCTATATTCTTTACATTATATCCAGATTCTGAATACTCTTTTTGGGTGAGAACAATCTTTGAACCATCATTATAGAAGATGTCATTATCATTAAATCTGATTGCCTTTACATCCGTGATGACACCATCCTTCCCCACAATGAAACTAACGATTACTCTTCCTTGGATTCCATTTTCCAATGCTACTTGTGGATATTTCATGTTATTTCTCACAAAAGACATACATTCTGTCTCTCCACCAGGGAAAGAAGGCATATCTTCGCATACTTCAAACAAATTTCCTTCACCCCAATTTGAAATGCTTACAATTCCATTCTTTGCCTTAGCAAATCCCTTCTCCACATATGCGTTCATTACAGCTTTCTCCGAACGGAAGTAAACAATCTTTAAGAAGCCAAGCTCACGAAGGTCGTCACGCACTCCGTCAAGTCCGCATACATACGCCACAGTGGTTGGCTCGATTTCTAACTTCTTCAAGTCGCTGATGGTAGATTCCTTACCATTAATAATGATAAGATAGTCCTTCAAACCGACTTTCTCATCAACGTCTTTCACGGAAGGTTCTTCCACCGTTTTTTCAGAAACAATGTTAGATTGTACAACTGCTTCGTTCTCTGAAATATCAACCGCAGGAGTTGATTCAGCAACAGCCTCCTCAATAGGAGCTACGAACTCAGGTGTAGCAAATGCACTTAGTGCAACGAGAGCCACAGGGATGATGTACAAAGCCTTTGTACGCATCCACAGATTAGATTTTTTACTTACCATCATAGTAATTCTTTTTTTAAGTAAACTGTGATTAAAGCTATTGGCAAAGGCGTAGGAACTGGAGCCAACAGCTTTTTTTATTAATAATAATTGATATCTATGTACCTCGACACCGCTCGCGAGTACGGCATCATCAGCTTCATATTCATGTACGTCCCTAAGTGAACCGACAAGAATCCATGACAACGGATTGCACCATTGGATGACCTCACAGATGTTCACAAGTATAATGTCAAGCGAATGGTAGTTCACTATATGTCCTATCTCGTGACGGATAATGACCTGCGCATTCTCCTCATAGTCGTTCTCACTAATGACAATCGTATTAAACCAACTGAATGGAGTAATATCGCCAGCATGGCAATAGATACGAACGCCATCCTTGCGTTCCGTCCACAGCACACCCCGATGAATGGTGCGGTAGAGCATTGCAAGCTGAACCAGCTTGACGAGGATAGTAACCACCATACCTATTAGATATATCCATCCTGCCACTGCCCACCAGTTGACGGAACTGAAGAAGCCTTCATCCTCTGGCAAAGCTTCCGCCACTTCATCTACGGCAACTCCATCCATGACATACACAGGTATGCCAACATCCACAATTCCTCCACCCTGTTCCTCTGCCATAAGAAGATTGAGCGAAAGGAAATGTACGTCGCACAGAGAAAGGACGAGTGATAGGACGACTATCACCAGTAGCACCATCCTGTTGAATCGAAAAAAAGATTCATTCCTGAGCATCAGCAAAAACGGTATGTACATTATGCTGAGCAGTATCATCGATTTAATTGCGTAAAAGAACATATTAAAATATTATTAGCCCCCCACCCCCCGAAGGGGGCGGCCATTCGGAACAATATCGTTCCTTGACGAGGCTGTTAATTATCAACTTTCAATTATCAATTCTCAATTAGCCCGGATGGCCGCCCCCTTTGGGGGCTGGGGGACTACTCACCATCTTCATTATTTCGCTCATCTCCTCAGGAGAAATCTTTTCCTCCTTGATGAAGAAGCTGACGAGGGAGCGGAATGAGCCACCGAAGTAGTTGTGGGTCACCTCATCCATTATTCTACTACGGTACTCGTTACGACTGATTACGGGAACAAAGAATAGCGTCTTACCCTCGTTCTCTCGTTTCTCAGAACGAACGAAACCTTTCTCCGTCAATATCTTGAGAAATGTGGCTGTAGTAGTGTAAGCAGGTACAGGTTCAGGATACTGAGCAAGTACATCACGCACAGAACCGCCCTCCTTTCCGAGATTCCAAAGATAATTCATTATCTCCATCTCAGCCTTAGTAAGTGTTATGTCATCTTTTGTCCTTTTCATTTACTAATGTTTTAGTTTTGATGCCGCAAATGTATTACTAAAAAATTAGATTACGAAAATTTTAGTAAAGAAAATTACTAATTCTTTAATAATTTAACTTTTATTATTAGTAATAGGATGAATATAGAAGTATAAGGCAGTACTTTTCGGCACGAATTATCATTAATTGGTCACGAATTATCATTAATACTTTATGCCCATTGGCTACGTTGAGAATTACTTTGCTATATCAAGTCTGGAACTAACATATATATAATGTACAAACATATAATTTACGAAGCATAACAATATAGTTTACGGGACATAAACATGATGTTTATGCCCCGACACTAACTTACTATTTAATACCACCCTTTGAATCCGTACCAAATAACTCTTGGAACTTGGCTGGTAATCCGGAACGAGTCCAAAGACCTGTACTTACAGTACCATCTTCTTCTATAGTCGTTATCTTAAATGCGTCTTTTCCATCCAATTTAATAGTGTACTCTAAACCTGCATATTTGAAACCATGTTTCGTGTACTCTACCTTATAAAGACTCATATATGACTTGAGAATATTGGCATCCTTAACATTAACACGAAGCATATTGCCATCTGAGTGAATCATGTATAAATCATTATCCACTTTTGTCAGATACTCCTTACTTCC
>JAGCWG010000048.1 GCA_017961965.1 Bacteroidaceae bacterium
ATAACAAAGCCACCACAACAACAACAAAGATGAACACGGCAAAAACAAGCAACAAGGCATTGAGCTTTGCCTCAGCACGCTTCTCGTCCGCAAGACGCTGCATACGTGAGTAGTCATACATCGACGTTGCCTGTTGCGCCGCATCAATCTGGTTCTGTGACAGACGTTCATCAAGTGCAATCTCCTGACGACGTGTAAACTCCACAACAGAATCGATGATGCGTCGTTCGCAATACACCTCTGCAAGTCCCTTGCAAGCATAGTACTCACATTCAGGATATGTAAGAAGCTTACGATAATACATCTCTGCCGAATCCAGTTTGTTCACTCCACAATAATAGATACCCTTGCTATGATAATACAACTGACGTCCAGGCACAATAATCTCGCCATCACGGAACATACCCGACTCGCACTCGTAGGCATCCATATATCGGCGAGCCTCAGCATACTTGCCTTGTGCAAGGAGGATATCAATAAGAGGAGGATAAACACCATAAGCCTCTTGTTCATACCCATTGTCGCGATACATCTGGAACAGCTCGTGGGTCATCTTAATCACCATAGCCGTATCTCCCATCTGACTGTAAGCCATGGTTGAAAGGTCTATGCCTCGTATGTACTCGTATGTATCATTCAGTTTCTTTGCACATCGGCTATAGTTTTCCCACGCCCCAAGTTGTTGCTCTGGTAAGTGCTGATAGTAAAGTACCACGGCAACCTGTCCCCACACACTCATCAGCGTAAGGTAGTCACAATCCGCACTCAACGTATCTGCCTTGTCTATTGCATCATAGTAACATTGAAGGGCAACAGGTGCTTCATTCAAGTCACGATAGATGCAACCCATCAAATAGTGAGCCTTTACCTGTTCATTTGAACTTCCATTTTTATCATAGTATTCGACGACTTCACGAAAAAGACTATCCGAAGGCAGCTGTCCATCCAACTTATTCTGCACATCAGCATAAAGAAGATAGTACCTCATACGGAGTTCATCTGGCATATCTTCCAACTCGTCCTCAGACTCTTTAAGAAGCGCACACGCAGAATCGGCATCACTTTCGATGATGCTCGCAACCTTGTCGAGATTTTTCTCAAATTCAGTATTGCTTGTACAGGCAAACAAGGCCAGAAGAGTCAGTATGACGACACAAAGCTTTTTCACACCACAAATATAGATGTTTCCATATAAAAGAACAAACAAAATTCAAAATTTCATTCTAACAATATCGGATACATGTAATAACCATACACAAGAAAAACATGGTGCGCCACAACACGTTGTCGTGGCGCACCTATCAGAAAGTATAAGGACAAATCAATATTGAACCTTTCTTACAGAACCATCAGAGAATCGAACGACATTGACTCCCTTCTGGAATGAAGAAACCTTGACACCTGACGCATTATATATACCTACTGGTATGGCATCAGTCTGCTCACTGGCAACAGTCTCAATAGCAGTAGAATTATCTGTTTCTGCAGCAAATGATATCTGCTTGAGACCAATGGCACTTGTGTAATTCGTATTACCGTCCTTTGGATTATCCGTAGAAATGTTTATTGAAGCCGACTTGAAATCTACGTCTGATGTAAACTCATATACGAGTCTCTCTTCCTTCCCTCCTGAGTAGAGGTAAGAACCGAGTACGTTTGTCACGTTGTCCGCAGGAACAGATGGACGGTCATATAACTTATGAGGAACGCCCTTCAACTCGAACGTGAGATAAGTAGGTCTTGCCTTTGCCTCATCCGCTGGTACAAGAACAATGACTACATAATACTTATTACCAGCCACAACGACCTCAACAGGGATATTGAATGATATAGTCTGATTCTTTGTTGCATCCTCTGGCTCATACACATAGTATGGTTCACCTTCCTCAGTCTGAGATACTACAGGAGTGGTTGTATTCTCTGACTCTTCCTTATTAACCTCAGCGATATCAACATTTACACTATCATTTATATTCTCAGGAGTTGAGGTATCACCCCTATAAGTAAGATTGAGCATCTTGAATGCGATTCCGTTGAAGTTAGGATGGTCAAGGTCATAACCAAAGTCTATTGTTCCACTTTCATCAACAACGAAGTCAACCTCATCGAATGCATACAATACACCACTTGCAGAAAGTGAGAAAAGAGACCTACTCTCCAAACCGTTTGCAATGAACTTGTAACCTGTGACATTGCTGAAACCAACATCACACATATCAAGACGTGTAAAAAAACTGATATTATAACGACCTGGCTTGTAACCATGCTCAACTGTATGAGCAATCTTGATGTGATGCTGACTGAGGTAGTTTATACTTTCATCTGTCCAGAACTCAACGAATGGGATTGCCATAGGAGTATTTCCGTCGGCATCCGTCTCTGCTTCATTTGACCATGTATTTACATGGAAATATTCCGAGATTGGGTGGCTACCGTCGTAAGTAATCTCGTCATCATTTTCATCATAAATCTTCCAGTCCTTAACGATAGCATTAGCTCTATCGTTCCAAGAAAATTGGTTCTTTACATATCCACTTGTACACTCCCAGTTAGAGATAGCTTCTGTCATGACGGCACCAACTGTAGTCTGCTGTTTGATGGCATCAACATATTTACTCTTGACCATTGCAAGTTCTGCAACACCATCAGTAATTTCACCATCTATCCATTTTGTCTTAACATCTGCTACACTGCTACTGAAAGCAGCCTTACCATCCGCATCAAGCTTGTCTCCTTTCTGTAAAAACTCATATATTCCATCATATATCTTTATCGATGCAGCAGCTGCTCTATTTTTTTCCTTAAGCATATCAAGGGCAGCCTCAATGGCACTCTCGGCATTCTTATCAACATTCTCGGCAATATGCTGTGCAGCACGGAGGGCAGACTCAACATCCCTGTTCATTTCACTCCTGAGAAGAGCACTTGAATTACCTAATTCATTTGTGAGGCTTTCAATGAGTTCGCCTACAGTTGTAAAATCATACCATTTTCGCAAGGCAAGATTAGACATCACCAAAGTCCAGTAGTCATTTGGATTAGAGTTCCTAACTACCAACTTATAAGACTCGTTGGCTGAAGCGTCGTCCGTTTTGAAATAAGTAAGAAAAATTTGTGGTAGTTGAGTAGTGTCTGTAACACAAACTTGTGACTCAATGATTTTCGATAAAACTTTGTGACCAGTTTTATTGTTTACAATCTCAAATATGACAGAGCCTTTCTCACCCTCATTCTCGTAGCCCAACTCTGCATGGAAACTATAAAGCTGGTTTGGTTCAAGCATCAATTCATATCCAGTTGAATTTCCATAAACATATTGAGAACTTGAAGAACAGAAACTATTTGGGGACTCTGGGAACATGAACCTCGCAGCTGTACTGAACGTATTCTCTTCGCCATCAAGATTTACAGAACCCTTTGCATTATAAAACTTTGTCCACATTCGGTCAGACGTTGCACTTGTTGCCCCCATTCCACCAGTACGTGGGTTAGAAACAGATGGGTCATAAACCTCCCATCCCGTCAATTCACAATAACTGTTTTCTCTTACAAGCGAGAAGTTAGGATTGTAGATAAGGTTTTGTGGCTTTATTTCACACAATTCCAGATTAGACATAACCAAAGTCCAATGGTCGCCAGGAATAGTGTTTCTTACGACAATCTTGTATTGCATCTCATAATTAAGGTCGCCATGTGGAGACTCTGTGTTAAAACGATCTGTAAAGAAACGGAAACGTATTACCTCAGGAGTCTTTGTTGTATCTGAAACACAAACGGTAGGTGTGTATGTAAATGTCTTGACTACTTGACCATCACATTTCACAATCTCAAATGTAACAGAGCCTTTCTCATTTTCATTGAGGTAGCCAAGTTGTGCACTAAATTCAAAACAGCTGGTCGAAGAAAGCCATAAAGCACCAGTATCGTCCATATCGACATCTCCATATACGTATCTTGAACTTGAAGAACAGAAACTATTTGGGGACTCAGGGAACATAAACATTGCAGCAGTACTGAATCTGTTCTCTTCACCATCGAGGTTGACAGAACCCTTGGCATTGTTGAACTTAGTCCAAGTCGGATCAGCAGTAGCACATGAAGCATTCATTCCACCAGTGCGTGGGTTAGACACATTGGCATCATAAACCTTCCAACCAATCAACTCACTATAAGTATTTGGCTTAACAAGCGAGAAGTTAGGATTGTAAATTAGGTTCGCCATTCGCTCATCAGTGACCGATTCGTCATTCACGGCAAACACATCAGCATTACCACCAATACCAAAGATGGCAGCTGATAAAATAAATAGTTTACGTAGATTAATTTTCATATAATCAAATAATATAGATGTTAATTCTTGAACTTTTTCTTTTCGCTCTGCAAATTTAGAGGTTTACGTTAAAACAGAAGGGACAAACAAGAGCAAAAAAGTTCATCAAAAATTCACTCTATTTATAACTTACAAATAATCATAGGACTGCAAACACACTTCGGGATTATATTCCGACGAATTATTCATCTAAATATTCTTAACGATGTAACATTTAGTGATGATTAAACAATGAATAGCGAGTAAAACGCCAATAATAAAGTATGGCAGCTACACTCAATCCGAATGGGAAGCCCCACCATATTCCCGCAGCACCCATGCCGAGAGGGAAAGCAAAGATGTAGGAACATGGAATACTGACAATGATGTAAGCAACAAATGCACTAAGCATCATTGACTTTACATCCTCAACGGCACGAAGACAGTTGGCAAAGACCGTCTGTGCAAGGTCACCAATCTGGTAAGCTGCAAAGGCTGGAAGCATGGACACAAGAATGGTAATGACCTCCTGGCTGGTGGTGAAAACAGAGAACAAAAGACCATGGAAAACAAGAACCGAAATGGTTACTACCACTCCGATGACTGCCGTCATACCCAATGCCACGTATGCAGTCTCACGTACACCATTCATATCCTTCAGTCCACTGTAATGGGAGATACGAACAGCAGCGGCTGCGCCTATACCATAATATACCATGAAGCATAATGAACCGACAACGCACATCACCTGGTGAGCTGCCAACGCATTAGCACCTATCCAACCCATGAACAAGGCACACACATTGAAACTGCCTGCCTCAAGACACAACTGAACGGATATCGGCAATCCCTTACGTGTAAGGTACATTATTCCTTTAGCGTCATATCCTCTGCCTATACCCACCTTGACCCACATCCACACAGCCATAAAGATGCGTGAAAGAAGAGTGGCAATACCAGCACCAAGGAGTCCCATGTCACACACAAAGATAAGAATATAGTTACCCACCACATTCACAACATTGCTTATGAGCATCACCCACATCGGTGTACGTGTATCACCCGTAGCATCCGAATATTGCTTGAACGAGTTGAAGACAGCAATGAAAGGTACGGACAATGTGAGTGTTATGAAGTACGGACGGATGTAAGGCATCAGTTCAGAAGGTTGTCCGAGGTTATCAAGATTAAGATAGACAACAGCAAGTAACAGCAGCAGAACTGCACTTCCGATGGTACTCACCACAAGACTGTTGTTGAGTGCTCTGCGCGCATCGTCCTTTCTACCTTGTCCCCAAAGCGAGCCTACCACAGGAGTAGTGCTATACGAGAGTCCGAGGACAAAGAAGATAAGAAGATTGAACACATTATTCACAAAGCCAGCAGACGATAACTCCAACGTACCGTACTGACCAATCATAGAGGTATCAGCAAATGATTGCGCAATTGTTCCCAACTGCGCAATCACTATAGGTAAGCCAAGATGGCTTAAAGAGAGTATGTTCTGCTTAATGTTCATAGTTATGCTTACTGTGCCTGTGCATCAAGGTAAGAGTCCTTGAATCCAAGGAAGTAGAGAACACCGTCAAGTCCGATGGTGTTGATACTCTGCTGTGCATTGGCAACAACACGTGGCTTAGCATGGAAAGCAATACCAAGACCAGACTCAGAGAGCATAGGAAGGTCATTGGCACCATCACCTACGGCAATGGTCTGCTGAAGATTTACCTTCTCTACCTGTGCTATGAGCTTGAGTAGCTCAGCCTTACGCTTTCCATCGACAACCTCACCCACATAGTTACCAGTGAGTTTGCCATTATCGTCTATCTCAAGTTCGTTGGCATATACATAGTCGATGTCATACTTCTTCTGAATGTACTCGCCAAAGAAAGTGAATCCACCTGAGAGAATAGCAATCTTGTAACCATACTTCTTGAGTACATACATGAGACGGTCAACACCCTCCGTGAAAGGAAGGTTCTCTGCAATATCCTTCATCACACTCACGTCAAGTCCCTTGAGTAGTTTACAACGCTGAGTGAACGACTCCTTGAAGTCAATCTCACCACGCATGGCACTCTCCGTGATGGCTGCTACCTGTTCATACACGCCATGCTTGCGGGCAAGCTCATCGATAACTTCCGTCTGAATAAGTGTTGAATCCATATCGAAACAGATGAGACGACGCATACGACGATACATATTATCTATCTGGAAAGAACAGTCAACCTCAAGCTCACTTGAGAGACGGAGTAACTCACGATGTAGTCCCTCATGACTCTTAGGTGTACCACGAACTGAGAACTGGATACATGCACGGTTTGTCTTCTCTGGATGCTCAATACTTGCACGTCCAGAGAGACGCTTGATACCATCAATATTCAAATCCTGCTCAGCAATAAGCTGGCTGACAGCCTCTATCTGCTTGGCTGACAACTTACGTCCAAGGACAGTAAGGATATAACGGTCCTTACCCTGACGGTTTACCCAGTCTTCATACTCAGCAAGTGTAATAGGAATGAAACGTATGTTCACATTCAACTCACTTGCCTTGAAGAGCAGTTCCTTCATCACACGACCTGAATTGTCCTCATCCACACGGATAAGGAAACCAAGAGAGAGTGTGGAGTGGATATCAGCCTGACCGATGTCAAGAATATCAACATCGTACTTGGCAAGCACACCTGTAATAGTAGCTGTGAGACCCGGACGGTCAACACCAGTTATACGCAAAAGGATGAGTTCCTCTTCCTGAAGAAGAACATCATCCTTAACCGCGTTAGTAGTCTGTTGCATCATATTCAAAATGCACTATTGTTTTTTAGTAAAAAAGTGAATTATCAAGTTTACTTTAGACACATAGCCTCCACAATGAATCCTCATGTTTCACTTTTCACTATTCACTTTCCACTTATTTATTACTTGCAAATAATCAAATTATACTTCTTCTTTCCCTGCTGAACGAGGAGGTACTTACCATCAAGGAGGTCAGCAGTTGTGATAACCTTGTCAAACTGCTCAAGCTTCTCCTTATTGATGCTTACGCCACCATTCTGAGTAAGCTTACGCATCTCACCCTTTGATGGGAAGATTGCAGCTTTCTCTACACAGAGGTCAACAGCCTTGACACCAGCTTCGATGTCTGCCTTAGCAACTTCAAACTGTGGAACACCTGCAAAAACATCAAGAAGTGTCTTCTCGTCAAGCTTAAGGAGACTCTCCTTAGTTGACTTGCCGAAGAGGATATTACTTGCCTCAACTGCCATATCAAGGTCTTCCTTAGAGTGAACCATGATAGTCACTTCCTCAGCAAGACGCTTCTGGAGTACTCGACGACCTGGGTCTTCATCATGTTCCTTGATGATAGCCTCAACCTCTTCCTTCTCAAGCGAAGTGAATATCTTGATGTACTTCTTTGCATCCTCATCTGGCACATTGAGCCAGAACTGATAGAACTGATATGGTGATGTACGCTCACGGTCGAGCCATACATTACCGCTCTCTGTCTTACCGAACTTACGACCGTCACTCTTTGTCACGAGTGGACAAGTAAGGGCGAAGCACTCACCACCGTTAGTACGACGAATAAGCTCAGAACCTGTAGTGATGTTACCCCACTGGTCAGCACCACCAAGCTGGAGACGACATCCCTTGTGCTCATAGAGATAGAGGAAGTCGTAACCCTGAAGCAACTGATAAGTAAACTCTGTGAAAGAAAGACCGTCACGAGCCTCACCATTAAGACGCTTCTGAACAGACTCCTTAGCCATCATATAGTTGACTGTGATGTGCTTACCAACCTCACGAGCAAAGTCGAGGAATGAGAAATTCTTCATCCAGTCATAGTTGTTCACGAGTTCTGCGTGGTTAGGAGCATCGCTGTCGAAGTCAAGGAAACGTGAGAGCTGTGCCTTGATGCAAGCCACATTGTGCTTCAATGTCTCCTCATCGAGGAGGTTACGCTCCTGACTCTTACCTGATGGGTCACCAATCATACCAGTAGCACCACCCACGAGTGCCAATGGCTTGTGTCCACAACGCTGGAAGTGACGAAGCATCATCACACCACAGAGGTGACCGATATGAAGTGAATCAGCTGTTGGGTCAATACCCAAGTATGCTGTAGTCTGTTCCTTTTTAAGGAGTTCGTCAGTACCTGGCATCATCTGGTGTATCATACCACGCCAAGTAAGTTCTTCGATAAAATCTTTCATTATATTGTTTTGTTTTAGTTCGTAATTGAATATCTGTTATGAATCAAAATGAAAATATAAAGCACGCAAAACAACCACACTAAGGTATTCTTTCGACCTTACTGCGACCGCCTTCTACTTTCCATTTTAACACTCTCATAACAATCATTTTAATTTATGATACGACAATTCGGCTACAAAGTTAGCACTTTTTATTCAATTAACTTGTTATGACACACAAAAAACAGAGAATCCACCTTTCTTGTTGCGGATAATCACACAAATAAGAAGAACATTTCACACAAAACAGGCTTTATGGATGTTAGTTTCACATCAAAATCAAATTTCAGAACATAAATAGACATTAACAAAAATTAATTAATAAGTAGGTGTGCAAAATTATTCGTACTGTACGGTTGGAAACCGCTCTGTAAAAAAGTGTAAAACAAGTGTCTCTTGTTAGGTGAACCATATGTTCCCCTTACGTTCCCCTTCATTTCCCTTACAAAAC
>JAGCWG010000483.1 GCA_017961965.1 Bacteroidaceae bacterium
CCTGCTGCTCTTGCTGTTGCTCGTGGTTAGTTCCGTCATTTCCTGGGCTATCACATTTGGATTGTTCAAGGCATACGAGGACAATCCTGAGGGGGCAAGGCGCATGACGATAAAGGAATTTGTGCCATATCTCCGTGGAGGCATAAGGAGGAGTGTAGGTCTGTTCTTCTTCCTTTTCTTCGTATATTTCGTGATGATGATTATTTTTGTTCCAATGGCTTTCATTCCTGTAATTGGTTCGGTAATCTCTCTCTTGCAATATCCTATCTCATTTGCCATGTCTCCTGTTATTCTTATTCCTGTGGTTTATTATCTTGAGAATAAGGGAGTCATCGAGTCAACCAAGAGGGCGTTTGCGCTTGGATTCAAGACTTTCTGGTCTTTGGTGGGAATGTATATAATCATAGAGGTCATATCTTCATTTGTGACCGTGTTTGCCCTTGTACCTTATGTTATTGTAATAGTAATGGATATCGTGGCCTTGTCAAAGTCTTTTGAGCCAGGTACATGGGGACTTGTGTTCGTCAATTTCGGAATGTTCGTATTTGGTATCCTATTCGTATTTGTATATCATTTTATCGCTATAATAACTTCCTATGCCGCGGTTTACCATTATGGATATGCTGTTGAGCACTTGGAGCATGTGTCCGTCGTGGCAGACGTGGAGAACTTTGAGAAGATGTCGGACAACTCGTTGGATGCTCCTGAGAGTATCTCAGAGAACCTGAATGATGTTGATAACTTTGAAAATCTGTAATTACTCATGCAACATCCTATAGACACACTTTATATGGATTCGGAGATGCTGGACGACTTGGCATCTAAGGACGAGTTCAACTATTCGCGTGAGCTTGTGCACAAGGAATCCGAAAGTATTCTGGATTATTTGGAAAGATGGCTGCGTCAGCTGTTTTATAATGATACGGACTACCAGTTTCTTAAGGAATATGGCGAATGGATAGTTGGAATTGTCTTGTTCGTGGTTCTTGTGGTGGCTGTATTCATTTACCTAAAGAACCATCCAGAGCTGTTTGACAAGAAGCTTAAGGATGGCAATCTGGATTATCAGGTGGGCGTGGATTCCATCTATGGCGTGGATTTTGATGCCATGCTTGACCTTGCACGCAAGAATGGGGATTGTAACGAGGTTGTCCGTCTCGTCTATCTTCAGACCTTACGCATGCTTAACGATAAGGAGATAATCAAGTGGAAGCTGTATAAGACTCCTACCCAATACACGAGGGAGTATGGCAATAGGGATTTCCGCGATTTTACCAATATGTTCCTTCGTGTGCGCTATGGAGGCCATGTGGCTAAGCCGGAAGACGTGGAACTGATGGACTGCCTCAAGGGAAGGATTGTGGCGGCCATTGGTCGCGACAAGCAGACTCGTGCTGAGGTACCTGCAAGCGAGGTCGTGAAAGAACCTGTTTCGGATGTTATAGAAATGGAGAAAGGAGGACGTGAGGTATGAAGTCAAATGTAAAGATTATCCTTCTGTTTGCCGTCTTTGTCGTCCTGATGTTTGTCATTCAGACGCGTATGCCTGTAGCATTCAAGTGGGAGCCTACGTTCCGTAATAATGACGGCGAGCCATTCGGATGTATGGTCTTCGACTCCGTCATGACCAAGAGCCTTCCTAAGGGATATAAGATTACGCAACATTCGCTCAGTTCTATTGCGCAGGAGATGGATAGTACGGGCAATGTACGTAATGTCTTGGTTGTGGGTCAGGAGATTCTTCTCTCGGGAAATGACAACAAAGCCATGAAGAGCATTATGGAGAAGGGTGGAAAGGTGATGCTTGTCATGAGTACGTCTTATGATAATAAAAATATGACGGATTCTCTTCTTGGTGCGGATTATA
>JAGCWG010000484.1 GCA_017961965.1 Bacteroidaceae bacterium
ATTGCACCAGACGCGATGAACGTGTCTGTCAATTTCAGTACATTCAACCATCTCCATGCAGACCGCATACGTTTTGCCTATAGTCTCCACACGGAAGACTCAGAACCATCACATTGGGTTGAATTGCCTCGTGGACATAATACAGCTTATTTCGTCGATATCAACCCAGGCAAGTATGTGCTTGATGTCCGTGCAACTGATGCCTACGGCAACTGGGGTGAGCCTATACGATGTATCACGATTGACAGTCTTCCTAAGTGGTACGAGACCGTTTGGTTCTATCTTGCCGTGCTACTGTTCATAATTTTCTTCGTCTATTATATTGCCCACATCTACTATCGCAACAAGATGCAAGACCTGGAGATTCAGAAACTCGTCAATCTTGCCAAAGAAGTACGCGAGAGCCAGTCGCTCCGCATCATCAATGGAGCAACTGATGTCAACGTTGATGATGAGCCAGAGGAAGAGCCAGAGGATGCCGTCAAAGATGAAGTTGAAGAACCTGTGGAACGTGTCCTTACTAAGGCGGAGCAAAAGTTCATAGCAGATGCCAAGGCGATGGTGGAGAAGAACATGAGCGATTCGGGTTATACTACCGAACGCTTTGCCAGCGACATGTGTATGAGCCGAATGAACCTCTATCGCAAGATACAGAAAATAACAGGACAGAAACCATCCGAGTTTGTCCGTATGATACGACTTCATACAGCTGCCAAGATGTTGCGTGAAGGTGATGCTTCTGTATCAGCCGTAGCTGAAGCCGTGGGATTCTCCTCCCCATCCTACTTCACTAAGTGTTTCAAGGAAACATTTGGTATGCAACCACTCCAGTATCATTATTACAAGAAATAGACGTTCTTTCTCTGCTGTAAAAAGTTTGTCACATACAAGTTTGTTTTGACTTAGAGTTGTCTTACTTTTGCAAATTAGTAACAAAATAACGGAATCGCTCGATGGTGACCCCGTTATTTTGTTATTTAATCTTTAATGGATGTGTTAGCTTATAAACAATCAATGATGCGTTGAGGACAGAACGACGGTTACGCTTGTACCAATGCTTCAGATAGTACTTGTTCAGTCGTCGGTGTGTAACTTCCAAGGATTTCATCTGCTTGGCAACCTCATTGATCTTCTGGAAACTTTGTTTTGATACGTACCTCTGTTTGAGAAGACTATCAAGCATTATGGCTGTTGCTTCGTTTAGATATCTGCGACGGTTGGATTGCATCACGAGACCATCAATTGAATTGCTGAGGCAATATGTACACATATATGACATCACCTTGACTATGTGATCTAAGTTACGCTTGATACATGCCTTTGTGGTACTGCTGCCTTCGTTACCGATATTGTAATGGTAGAGGTCTATGTCAAATACCATGAGTGTCTTAACGGCATCAAGTGGTACGAGACAATATATCATGTCCGTGTAACAAACACCTCCAGGGAGTTCAAGATGCTTTTCCCTTAGAAGCGAGGTCTTGTAAGTCATGGTGTGCATATTGAATGCCTCGCCACGCTCAGAGTGCTTGAGGATTTCAAACGAAGCAAAGTCATATTCCTTGCCAAACACTACGTCTTCAGCCTTAACCTGTTTGAGTTCATGTCTGATGATATCTTCCTCAATCTTGTTTGTTGTTACAAGGTCGGCATCACAATTCTTCAAAGCATCAACAAATACCTGCAACTTACCATCAACAAAATAGTCATCAGCATCGAGAATTCTGAAGTACTTACCTCGTGCCTCAGCCAGTGCCGTATTGATGGTAGTACCATAATGACCGTTAGGTTTGTCTATCACGCGTATTGAGTCTGGATAACGTTCGGCATAAGACATAGCGATATCGTGCGAACTATCGGTACTACCGTCGTTCACAACAATCACGTCAATCAAGTCAATGTCGGAAATAATCAGAGAATCAAGACAACGCACCAGATATTTTTCCATATTATATGTCGGTACGACTACCGAAACAATCTTGTCCATATACAATACAATTAGAGATTACGGCTGCAAAGTTAATACTTTTTTATGGCAAAAGACTGATACGTCAATCAAAAACTACACTTATTTGTCTGTAATGATTATTTACGACATAATTTGAAATGTATTATTCCTAATTTTATGTTACCTTTGCATCTGTTATTAAATGCAATTATACAGAATGATATTTGTAAGAGACAAAGGACAGATGTGCAACAATATGTTGCAGTATGGTCATATGTATGCCTGGGGCAGAGAGCATGGCAGGACGACTGTATCAATGAGATTTGCATACAAATACCAATATTTCAACATCTGTAATACCAAGTACCATTGGTTTGTAACCTATCTCTTCGCAAAATGGGGAGCAGGTCTGGGAGTTATACCATGCGTCACATTCCCATTCGAGAAAGGACTGGACACAAGTAAGCAAGAGGCAGAGTTGATGCAACACCGCATGTGCATAGCCGAAGGATGGAGAGTTGAGTTTCCCGAACTGTTTAAAAAATACAAGAAAGAGATAATAGAACTGTTCCAGTTCAAGACTTATATATCAAAGACGGTCAAAGAACGGATGGCAGAGCGCGACGGGGGCAAGACCATGCGTCTCGGTGTGCATATCCGTCGTGGAGACTATAAGACATGGAATGATGGCAAATACTTCTTTAATGACATTGTATATGCATCATTCATCACACGTTTCATG
>JAGCWG010000485.1 GCA_017961965.1 Bacteroidaceae bacterium
ATCGTTTTAAAAACTTGATCTATTGTTGTTTGTGCATTTGTATGCAAATGCACAAACAACAATGTAAGCATAGAAATGATATTTTTCATATTTTTTTTGTGCTCTTTTATTCGTAAACAATATGTGTTATTATGTCAAACTTACCAATTAATTTGATGTGACAAAGATAGCTATAATATGTTTTGTTCGCAATGAAATGACTAAAAATGTTGCTCCGTCAAAAGGAATAATCAGAAGTTTATGTTAAAAATCAATTTTGTTGATGCGTAACACTCAAATTGGACATCTGTATTCATATCAATTTTGTGCTATTTGCATTTTGTTCCTTATGACATACCTAAAAATCGTACTGATGACAACGAAGCCGATGCCAATTGGGAACAGGATGATGTACCAGAACAGATATTCGTCATTGGTACGGCAGATGAGTGGATTGTTCGGGTCACAATAGATGGTGACGTGACTGTTGTGGAAGAATGCAGATACGGTGACACGGCTAACGTAGTGTTTGCCGTCTATGTCGTACTTAATCTTGGCGTAATAAGTTTTTGAACGTTTTTGGTAGGTACCATGGTGTGTGTATATGCTCATCACATCTGCCTCGGTCTTTATGAGCGATTGCAGAGATGTCCTGTCCCACACCAGCATCATGATGCCAATGGCTATGACAAGTGCACCAATACCCGTGAATAAGCGTGACATGAGGATAGCAACATTCTTGTTTCCATGCTCTATGACTGTGCGTTGCCCTCCACTTACGACAGATGAATATCTAAAAGATGCGGAATGTATATTGTCACCAGGGCGTTCGGTTGCGTGCTCTACGGCATGCTCGTCCTTGTGCTGGTCCTTTTCAATCACCATAACCTCGCCTAATGACATGACTATGGATTCACGACCTTTACGAATCATGTATATGCCAAGCCATATAAATGCGGCGGCAAACACATACATGAATACAAACATGCCGATGACAAAGCCCGGACTGTATTCCGTCGTCTTAATGCCATTCTCGTAAGATGTGATGTAGAAGAAGTCCTCGCTGTCATACTTTGCATAAAGAACCCATGTCAGGATGACTGCCGAAACAATTCCCATCAGCAGGAAAAACACGCCTGTATTGCTCCTCTTTCCGTTGTCACTCATATTTGTTGTTCAAAATCGATTAGGAGTTAACGGACAATATAATGTTTTGTCCGCTAACTCCCATGAATGATATGGTTCAACCTGTACGCATAATGTTTTTGCACAATGTGCCTATTAGAACTTAGCGAAGCGGTCTCACTGACCGAAGGGAAGTAAAAACAGTCAAGAACTTTTCTCACTGACCAGCGGGAAGTAAACAGAACAAAAACAAGAAAAAACAGGTTTTCTTTTGTTTTCTTTGGTTTTCGCCATGTTTTTCCAACTGGCCGCTTTGCGGCAAAAAACAGCAATACAAGTTTAATCGTATAAGTTTATACCATTACACTTAAATCTGACGATAAGCGTCGAGCTGTGACTCGTCGAGTGCATTAACATAGTTGAAGTGCTTTGCAACCTCGCTCTCGGCATAGTTCATGAATACCTTGAGACTCTTGCCAAACATCTCTGGTGCCTTCTGTGTGTCCTGAAGGAGAAGGTGACCCATGATTGTGAGGGCTGACATCTCGTAGAGCTTACGTGCACAGAGGTCGAGGAAGTCCTGATTGCCTGGTGCCTTAGCCTTCTCCGTTGCCTCTGCAAGCTTCTCACGCATAGCAACGAGACGCTCAGCATAGCTCTTGTACTCAGGTGCAACAGCCTCTGCCTCGAAGTCAGCAAGTACGCTCTGGTAGAATCCATTGGTAACGTAACGAATGGCAGCTACAGTCTGCAACTGTGTTGTACCCTCGTAGATAGAAGTGATACGAGCATCACGATAGATGCGCTGACACTTGTACTCAAGCATGAAGCCTGAACCACCGTGTACCTGAATGGCATCGTATGTTGACTGGTTGGCAAACTCTGAGTTCATTCCCTTGGCAAGTGGCGTGAACGCATCTGCGAGCTTAGAGTACTTCTTGTACTCGTCACGCTCCTCTGGAGTGAGCTTGCGCTCCTTTGAGATATCGTCGAGTGCCTTGTAGATATCCACATAGCGTGAAGTCATGTAGAGCATTGAACGACCAGCATCAAGCTTAGCCTTGATTGTTGCAATCATGTCATAGACAGCTGGGAAGTTGATAATCTCCTTGCCAAACTGCTTACGGTCCTTGGCGTATGCAAGAGCCTCCTCGTATGCTGCCTGCTGAAGACCTGTTGACTGAGCAGCAATACCAAGACGTGCACCATTCATAAGTGCCATGACGTACTTGATGAGACCGAGCTTCTCTGAACCGCAAAGCTCTGCCTTTGCATTCTTATATACAAGTTCACATGTTGGTGAACCGTGAATACCGAGCTTGTTCTCAATGCGACGTACATTAACGCCACCATTGCGCTTGTCGTAGATGAACATAGAGAGACCACGTCCGTCCTTAGTACCTTCAACTGAACGTGCAAGTACGAGGTGGATATCAGAGTCACCATTAGTGATGAATCGCTTTACGCCATTGAGACGCCAGCAGTTCTCCTTCTCGTCGAATGTTGCCTTGAGGGTAACAGACTGGAGGTCAGAACCAGCATCTGGCTCTGTGAGGTCCATAGACATTGTCTCGCCAGCACATACACGTGGGATGTACTTCTTGCGCTGTTCCTCGTCGCCAAACTCATAGAGAGTAACGATACAGTCCTGAAGTGACCAGATGTTCTGGAAACTTGCGTCGCCCTCGCTGACAATCTCGTTGGCAGCAGAATAGACTGTCATTGGCACATTGAGACCGCCATAGCGACGTGGCATGGTGAGTCCATTGAGACCAGCCTTGATACAAGCATCCATGTTCTCAACTGTCTTTGAAGCATAAATCATGCGTCCGTCCTTGCATCCAGGGCCTTCAGCATCCACAGCCTCTGCGTTTACGCCAATGATGTTGGCATTTACATCGCCTGCAATCTCAAGGAGCTTGTCGTAGTTGTCGAGTGCATCCTCATAATCCTTGCAAGCATAATCATACTGACCATAGTCAGCAAAGTTGCGTTCCTTAAGTTCTACGATACGTCTCATCAATGGATGGTCCATGTGAAACTTAATCTCCGGAACGTCGGTATAGGAATTTGCCATATTTTTCCGTTGTTTAGGGAGTTAAATTGTAGTTAAAGTGAAGTTAAAATGGAGTTAAAAAGACGTATGTCATTCTCTGAAAGCTGAATTCTGAGAAATGCCATCAATGTAAGAATTTAGCAAGACACTCGCATTGTTTATCTTATATTCCAAAGTATCAAACTGCTCGTTGTTAATATAC
>JAGCWG010000486.1 GCA_017961965.1 Bacteroidaceae bacterium
AAGGTGTGTTCTTTGCTGACCCGATTCTCATGCATTGGTTAAGAAGGAAACTATGATTTCGACTGGGGCAAACAAAAAAGAGAACCAAGCGTATTGACTTGATTCTCTTTTTTTCCTTATTTTTCTACGACCACACTTTGACCGCTGATGATGTACAAGCCCTTGGATGGACGGTTGATGCGACGACCTGTAAGATCATAATATCTGCTTTCTGTCTTTTTGCCATGTTCAACATTACCAATACTATTTGTGGATTCTGAGCCTAAGTATTCGAGAGTGAAGTGGTCAAACTTGCAGTCATTGCTCTGGTAGTTCTTAAGTTCTACACCGAAGGTGAGGTTGCCGTCTGTGATGTCTGTCACAACGCTTACAACACCGTCACTGGCAACTTTAGTCATGTCTATGCGCTCATCGTTGGCAAAGAGCCATGCACCCTTGTGAATGACGCTGCTGCTTGTGCGTACAGATATACGATATCGACCGTCAGGCAGACCTGTGAGTTGCTGCGAAATGGTGCGGTCGGTGAGGTTACCTGAGCCCTGCCACTTATTGAAGTAACTGCTACCTACCTTTGTAGGGAGATAGTTGGCATACTCCACCTCGAAGGCATCATCCTGTGAAAGTGTCCAGCCTACAGGTTGCTTGGCGTGGAAGTTATTATAGCGTGTACCGTCGGCATTGGTGATGAGATAGGATATATCAGTCGGAGCATCCTCTGTAGCTTTGTCAAGGTTCTCCGCCACGGCTGCATACTGACCACGCAGGATGGCGTAGATGTCGAACTTGCCTATTGCATCGCCTGTGGTATTACCAGCAATCTCATTTGTTGCGTCCCAACGACCAAGGTAGTCGCCGCCCTTGTTGTTCTGCAATGTCCAGTAGCCGTCAGGAATGTAAGCTGCCGTGACGTATGCACGGTCGGTCCATCCCTCACCGTTGTTGTCGGTACGATAGTTTGCAGTTGTGTTGTCGTACGACTGAAGACACACGTCGCTATTGCCCACACCCGTGATGGTGAGCCACTTTGAGGCATCACCCTTTGCGCCTGAAGCGTTGTCGGCTTCGAAGGCATCGATAATCCACACGGCATTCTTGTTTACCTCAGGATATACCTCCGACTCGTACCACATGGTCATGTAGTTCTTGTCCTGCAGATTGCCCTGGGCAAGCACGAGTCCATTGTCCGTGTCATGCTCGTAAATCGTAAAAAAAAACTGACTCACATCCTCTGGCATGGCATCTATCTTCTGCCATCCATGTTCTGCTGAGTGCATCTCCTGTGCCTGTTTAGGTGCGTAGAGTACAACCTGCTCTGCACGGAATTCCTGTGTTGCGGAACCATTGAGAAGGTTTGCCTGGAAACCGATATAGACTTCTGTGTCTTCCTCAAGCTGGAAGTAGAGACCCTGTGTCTTGAGGTCGCCTGTACATTTGTTTATGTTGTAGTAGGCAAGGCTCTGCTCTGGAATGTCTGTTGTGTTGCAGAGTGACATGCTGACAAACATGTAAGCCTCACTTGTGATACTGTAAGTAGTGTTGTAGGCAGCACCGAAGTAATACTTACCAGCGGCAAGCTTCACCTTGCGGTAGATGCGTGCATTGCTGAGGTTACCATTAGTATTGCTTCCTGCATCGTTCCACACACCAAGCATCAATGCTTCATTGCCAGAGTACTTGTCAAGTCCCTGCTTTGTTCCGTCATTGCCGTTAGGTATGTTGAAGTTCTCCACCGTCCAGTTCCTTGGAGCACCGAAGCGTTTGCCATCGCCAGCAGAGCGTGCGAAGTTGGAACCATCAACGAGATACTGTGTAGTAAGGTTGTTCTCAACTACTCCGCTGAAAGCACCACCCTTGTTCACGCCATCATTAAGGAATGAACGATAAGCCGTTGTGAGAGCCTCACGTGCTGCACGTGCCTCGTCGTCGCTTGCTGATGAAGTGACAGCCTTTGCCCTGACAACAGCCTCACGGAGTTGTGCGAGCTTTACAGGATTAAGTTTACCTGTGTTGTATGCCTGTGCCTTTGGCTCAGACTCGCTGACTACAGTCTCAATGCCACCTACGAACTCCTGTAACACCTCGTATGCGTTACGGTTGTCCTCCTTGAATGTGATGCGGAACACAGGTGCAATGCTGTTTGGCTTTGTAGCAGGAACATTAACGGTGAGACCGTTGATGTCATGTGTAAATTCCACGTCACCACCACCAAGGAGAGTGACCTTAGCAACCTCACCGCTGTATGATGTCTCGGCAATGGAGAATGCCTTGAAGGTGAAGTTGCCGCTTGCTGGCCATGCCATGATAGTTGCATATACAACACCGTCTTTCTCCACGTAGCGTACATCCTGTGCAGAGTAAGCCTGACCTTCGTTGAATCCCTGTGCATTCATTGGGTTGGCTGCCTCTGCCAAAGGTCCTTCACCGAAAGTCTTCCACATCCTTGTTCCGTAGATTGATTCGCTATTGATGTCCATCCACGCCTTGATGTCGGCAAGGACTTTACGCTCCTTGTCATCAATGGTTCCATTGCCCTTGACAGGGATGTTGAGAAGAAGATTTCCATTCTTTGACACCACGTCGATAAGCATACGGATGACTGTGGCACCACTCTTGTAGCCACCGTTATTATATACGCTCTGGCTGTAGTGCCAGTCGCCGATACACGTACAAGTCTGCCAGTATGTGGCTTGTGGACGGTCTGGAACACCACGCTCTACGTCCCACATCATGTAGCCCTTCTGCTCTTGTGTGAGCTGTTTACCAGTTACGACAACCTGCTGCTTACCATCATGCAGGTTTGCGCTGTGGTTGTAGTAGTGCTGGAGAATGTTCTTTCCCACTTGGTCGTCACATCCATAGAAAGGCATGGCTGTGTCGTCAAAGTACAGCATATCAGGATTGTAGTCGTCGATAAGCTGAAGCACACGGTTCTGGAACTTCTGCTTATAGGCGGCAGAAGGCTGACTTGCACCATTGACCCAATCCCACTGACCGTGTATTGTTCCGCTGTTTTCCCAACCTGTTGAGTGAGCATGATTCTGTGCATAAAGTTCTTGTGGGTCGAGACCGTCCCACCACTTGCCAGCACCGTCAGCCTTGGTCAGGTTACCGTCATACTTCTGTGAAGGCTCAAGCCATGTCCAAGCGTGTGAAGCGTGAATACTGACACCGAGAGGCAGTCCTTCAGCCTTGCAGGCATCGCTCCATCCCTTCACCAAGTCCTTCTTAGGTCCCACGTTCACAGAGTTCCATTCCTGATAAGGCGAATCCCAGTTGTCGAAGTTGTCGTGATGATTACCAAGCACCATGAAGTAGCGAGCACCCACGCTCTTGTAAAGACTCACCAGTTCCTGTGGATCCCACTTGTCAGCCTTCCAAGCGTTGCACAGTTCCTTCAGACCGAAGTTCTTTGGATTGCCAAAATGACTCACGTGCCAGTTGTATGCACCGCTTCCTTCATAATACATGAAGCGAGCATACCAGTCGCCAGCCTCAGCCTGACACTGAGGACCCCAGTGAGCCCAGATGCCGAACTTGGCATCCTTGAACCATTCTGGACATTCCCATGCGCTGAGTGATTCCCACTCGTTCCCGAATGGGCCTGTCTTGAGTGCCACATCAGCCTTCTGAGCATTGGCTGAAACAGCAATGGCTGTCAGTAGTAAAGTGATAGTTTTCTTCATCGTTTTGTTAAGTTAATCGTTAGTAGTAATATAATACTATGGTTTAGTTAATAATACGTAGTGCAAAGATAATACACATTTAAATCACATGTATTTCAAAAAACAATTCAAGTATAGCACAAAATTGTCATATCTTATTTTTACCTTTGCACGCAAAACGAAGATAACAGATGCAGATGCCAATAGAATCAATGAACCTGATGCTGCTCAACGTAGGATATGCGCAGCATAATGCCGACTGGAACTGGCAGAATGTGAATTCACCTTTCACACGTATCTACTACGTGACCGAAGGCGAAGCTTTGCTCCATCTTCCAGACCACGACGTGAGACTTCGTCCAGGTTACATGTACACCATACCTGCCTACACCGTCCATTCGTATGAATGTCACGGAGTGTTCGCACATTACTACCTCCACATCTACGAAGGTTTCAAGAACGATATGAACATTCAGGAAGTATATGAGTTACCAACAGAGATTGAAGGGACAAAGATGGATGTCCACCTGTTAGAGTTCCTATGCAACCGACTGCCTGATGCAAGCCTTCCAAGCAGCAACCCCGACAGTTACGACACGACTGCACAGACATCCGGTTACGTCCAGCGTTACCTCAGTATGTCGCTGTGGGAGAAGATGGAACTGCGTGGAGCTATGCTCATGCTCGTGTCGCACTTTATCCAACAGGGTCACCCATGTGTGTGGACAAACGATGACCGAACAAAGCGTGTGCTTGAGTACATTCACACTCACATAAGCGAAAGCATCAACATCGAAACACTTGCCAACGTGGGATGTGTCACAAAGTCATATCTCATCAAGTTGTTCAAGCGTGACTTTGGTACATCTCCTATACAATATATTAATAAGAAGAAGGTGGAGCGTGCCCAACTCCTTCTTTTCACCACCGATAAGACCGTTAAGGAAATAGCCTTTCTTCTTGGTTTCGGTGACCAGAACTACTTCGTCCGCCTATTCCGCAAAGTAACCGACATGACACCACAGGAATACCGACACAGCAAGTTCCTTAACCATTAGTGTTTGTAATTAAGTAGGTGTGCATAATTATTTTTACAATCCTTGCACCGCCTACTGCGCATCTTCAACATCTAAAAACAATCGAGTAGGAGTCACTACACTCATTTATTTTAAGCGCTGAACCTACATCATTAATCAATACAATCATTATAAAA
>JAGCWG010000487.1 GCA_017961965.1 Bacteroidaceae bacterium
GCCAAAGCAATCATGCCTGCAGGCAATGTTCGTTTTTCTGTTCTCACCCTTTCTCTTGCAGGACAGTTCAAAGGCGTACCATACACACGCGATGCAGGAGACAAGGACTATTCCACCTCTCAAGGTATATAATGATGCAATGAACGAAAAGAATTAGGAATGATGACCCAATATGATAACTTGACTCGTGAGCAACTCATTGAGGAACTCGTGAAGACAAAGAAGGAGGCGAAGGCTATGGAGCGTCAGGTACGCCTGACGTTACTTCGCAGGCAGGTGACGCCTCACTTCCTTTTCAACAGCATAAGTGTGGCGATGAGTCTCGTGTTACAACAACCACAGACGGCAGTGACGTTTCTGCATCATCTTGCGAGCATGTATCGTTATCTGCTCAAATATGGCAACGACTTCCATGTGCCGATAGAGCAGGAGATAGGGATGATGATGCAGTATTATGAACTGATGAGTCTTCGTCACGTTGGAAGTATGCAGCTTACCATATCGTCTGATGTCAAGGCATGCAAGGGTTATCCTCTTCCTCCGCTTGCGTTGCAAGGACTTGTGGAGAATGCCATAAAGCATAATGCACATACACAGGAGCATCCGTTGTATATCACGCTCACTATTGAGGACGGATATCTCTGTGTTAAGAACAATATCGTTCCGCTTGAGTCGGTAGGACAGACTACAAAGATGGGACTTGCATACATGAATGAGACGATGCAACTGCTTTTTGAACGTGATATATGTGTTGATAATGACGGCAATACCTTTGTGGTAAAAATACCGTTGGTTAATTCATAATAGTATAGTGACAATAGTAATATTTGAAGATGAGATATTCAACTATCACCTTATGTGTGATATGTTGCAGAA
Source organism: Bacteroidaceae bacterium (assembly GCA_017961965.1). The sequence goes on from JAGCWG010000487.1 coordinate 877, forward strand.
GATATTGCCAAGTTGCAATATACTTGAACCGATAAGTACAGTGGCGGAAGGACGTAAGTTCTTTGCAGATGGCAAAGTACGTCCTGACATCATCATAGCCGATATTCAACTGAATGACGGACTCAGTTTCTCTGCACTTGTCGATGCTCCTGCTGATATTCCTATAATATTCACAACGGCATACGATGAGTACGCACTCCGTGCATTTGAGTTCAACAGTCTGAGTTATCTGCTCAAACCTGTTGATACTGACAGTCTCCAGAAAGCCATCAATAAGGCTTTGTCACGACTCATTACCGACGAGGAACGCAAAGAACTGCTTCGTCTTATGTCACAACACTCGCAATATCGCGAACGTTTCCTGTTGCATACTTCCACTGGCGAGATGGTTGTTCCGCTCTCGCTGGTGAGATACATCATGACGATGAACAAGAGTTCGTTCATTGTGCTCCACAATGGTACGATGTATAACACAGACTTGAGTCTCACCGATATAGATTCTCAGCTTGACCCTACTCGTTTTATGAGAGTTAATCGTCAGTTCATTATTCCTGCAAGTGAGGTTGTCGGGTTTGAACGTGATACCAATGGTAAGGAGCGTATGATTATCAAGGGTGATGATGTACCAGAAATCATAATCAGTCGTGACAAGAGGAATGCCGTCCACGAGTGGGTGCTGAAGGCGTAGAGGAGACCCACCCTATCCCTCCCTACAGGGAAGGGACTGAGTTACATTGTACTCTATTAAGAACGATATGCAGAATCCTCATAAAAAGGCTGACGTAGCGTCAATTTTCATCTGACGCTACGTCAGTTTTTTATTGACGCTGCGTGGGCACTTTTTCATCGACGTGCGTCAATCTCTCCAAAGTCCTCGACTTTGTTGCTATTGATGCGCAACATTTGATTCAAAGTTCTCAACTTTCTTTCACCAGTTTTCATAGAAGCTTCTATGTGCTCTCGTAAAAGCTTATAATGTATTGCGTAGAAGCGACTGTAGAATATGCTCAAAGCTTTGACGTTGTTATGCCAAAGCTTTGATGAAAGTATATGAAAGCTTTCGTCGAATCATTCTAAAGCTTTGGTAGGAGTGAACGAAAGCTTTGGCAGTATCTGTTCAAAGCTTTGACAGAGTTCCACCCAAGCTTTCGTTGAATCAATCTAAAGCTTTGGTGAAAGCAAACGAAAGTTTACGTCATAATGCTCTAAAGCAATGGTGGCTCTTTGTTGCTTCTATTCACGAAGTGTTTAACAGCCATTAAACAGTCGTTTAACAACTGTTTAATGGCTGTTATTGTTCTCGTTCTGCGTCACATCCAAAAGTGTGGTGTGCGGACGGAAAGACGATTCAGTACGTCATATTGACGTTTCGGTATTATATAATTACCTTTATTGCATATAAAAGACTAAGTCGTAATACTTTTGTGCCAAGAAATAACGAACACAAATAATATGATAGAAAGATTTCTTGCAAAAACGGATTTTGACTCATACGAAGATTTCCTCGCAAACTATAAGGTAAACATTCCTGATGACTTCAACTTCGGATATGATGTTGTGGATAGATATGCAGCAGAATATCCTGATAAGGAAGCCATCTTGTGGACTAACGACAAGGGGGAGGAAAGACATATCACATATAGCGCACTGAAGCATCTGAGCGACCAGTGTGCATCATTCCTTATGAGTATAGGTATAGATAAGGGTGACAGGGTTATGCTTATCCTCAAGCGTAGGGTTGAATGGTGGATTACGATGGTTGCACTCCATAAGATTGGTGCTGTGGCTATTCCTGCCACACACATGCTTACTGACAAGGATATCATCTACCGATGCCACATGGCTGGTATATGTTGCATTATTGCTTGTGGTGACCAGATTGTACTCAAGCACATCCAAAGAGCACGACGATTCTCACCAATGTTGCGCCATTGTATCTCGGTAGGTCCTTCAGTTCCTAACGGATGGTACGACTATAATCGAGGACTGGCTGAGGCTGAACCTTTCGTTGCTCCTAAGCGCAATAGCGTTACGGACAATTTCCTCCTCTACTTCACGAGTGGAACGACTGGCGAGCCTAAGATGGTGATGCACGACTATTCATATCCTCTTGCACATATCATCACAGCACGCTTCTGGCACAATCTGCATGATGGTGACGTACATCTCACTCTTGCCGACACAGGTTGGGGTAAGGCTGTATGGGGCAAGTTCTACGGACAGATGATTTGTGGTGCTACGGTCTTCGTATATGACTATGAGGGCAAGTTCGAGGCAACTGAACTGCTCGAAGTGTTGCAGAATCATCGTATCACATCATTCTGTGCACCTCCTACCATCTACCGTATGCTTCTGCTTGAAGATGTGACTAAATACAATCTGTCCTCGCTCAGATGGTGTACAACGGCAGGTGAGGCTCTCTCTCCAAGCGTGTTTGATGAGTGGGAACAGAAGACTGGCATCAAGATATATGAGTCATACGGACAGACAGAGACCACACTTGTTGTGGGCACATATCCTTGGGTCAAGCCTAAGGCTGGAGCTATGGGAAGACGTAACGCTCAGTTCAA
>JAGCWG010000488.1 GCA_017961965.1 Bacteroidaceae bacterium
AACTTAAAAACTCAAAAACTTAAAAACTTACAAACTTAAGAACTCAAAAAACTCAAAAGATATAATGAAAGCAATACAGATTTCACACTCTCAGGAGTTGAATATTGTAGATATAGAGAAGCCACAATGTGGCGCTGGTGAGGTACTCCTCAAGTTGCAATACGTAGGATTCTGCGGTTCAGACATCAACACATTCATGGGACGCAACACCATGGCACTCAATCCAGTTATCCCAGGACACGAGATTGGTGCAGTTATTGAAGAGGTAGGAGCAGATGTTCCTGCCAACCTTACAAAGGGAATGGTTGTGACTTGCAATCCATACACCAACTGCAACAACTGTGCTTCATGCCGCAACGGACGTGTGAACGCTTGTCAGCACAACGAGACTCTGGGCGTTCAGCGCAATGGAGCCATGAAGGAATACATCGCCGTTCCTTGGGAAAAGGTTATCCCAGCAGGTAACCTCGATGCCAAGACTTGTGCTCTCATAGAGCCAATGTCGGTAGGTTTCCACGCTGTAAGCCGTGGACAGGTGACAGACATCGACGTTGTTCTCGTCATCGGTTGCGGAATGGTCGGCATGGGTGCTATCGTACGTAGTGTTACCCGTGGCGCAGTAGTCATAGCAGCAGACATCGACGACGACAAGCTTGCTCTTGCACGTCAGATGGGTGCAACATACACTATCAACTCAAAGACAGACGACGTTCATGCACGTCTCTCAGAGATGACTGGAGGATTCGGTCCTGACGTCATTATCGAGGCAGTCGGCAGTCCTTTCACATACCAGATGGCTGTAAACGAGGTAAGCTTCACTGGACGTGTAGTGTGCATCGGCTATGCAAAGGCAGATGTCACATTCACAACCAAACTTTTCGTACAGAAAGAGCTTGACATCCGCGGCAGCCGTAACGCTACACCAAGCGACTTCCGTGCCGTAATCAAGTATCTTGAGCGTGGTACTTGCCCAACAGAGACACTCATTACCAAGGTCATCAAGCCAGAAGCAGCACTCGACACCATGAAATGGTGGAGCGAGAACCCTGGTAAAGTGTTCAGAATACTTGTTGATTTCAATTAAATGACGTATCTTTGTGCAACTATGATTTCAAGTAATTAGGAATTAGAAATGAGTAATGAGTATTTTTGTTCCTTGAACCTTTTGAACTTAAAAACTCAAAAACATAAAAAATTAAAAACTCAAAAACCTAAAACAAAGTTGCAACAAAAAACGATTATGAAATCAAAACTCGTAGAACGAAAATTTCTCCTGCCATTCATCCTCGTCACATCGCTCTTTGCGCTGTGGGGATTCGCCAACGACATCACGAATCCGATGGTGGCTGCATTCCAGACAGTAATGGACCTTAGTGCCTCCAAGGCATCACTCATCCAGTTTGCCTTCTATGGCGGCTACGCCACGATGGCAGTACCTGCGGCACTATTCATCCGACGTTACTCATACAAGAGCGGAATACTCCTCGGACTGGCACTCTATGCCACAGGCGCATTCCTCTTCATCCCGGCGGCAGAATACCAGATGTTCTCATTCTTCTGTGTATCTCTGTACATCCTGACCTTCGGACTTGCCTTCCTTGAGACAACGGCTAATCCGTTCATCCTCTCACTCGGAAGTAAGGAAACATCAACACGACGACTCAACCTTGCACAGTCATTCAACCCTATGGGCTCACTCAGCGGCATGGCTGTGGCATCATTGGTCGTACTCCCCAACCTGATCTCCGACAGACGTGACGCAGAAGGCAACATCATCTTCTCCACGCTCTCTGAGGCAGAAAAGGCAGACATCCGTCTCCATGACCTTGCCATCATTCGTGACCCATACGTCATCCTCGGACTCGTGGTACTGTCGATACTCATCGTCATTGCCCTTGTCAAGATACCTAAGAAAGAGGGCGAGGGCACAGACGAGCGCAACACGACAAGTCAGACGCTTCGCAATCTGTGGCACAACGGAGTCTATCGCTATGGCGTCGTTACACAGATGTTCTATGTGGCAGCACAGATAATGGTGTGGACATTCATCATCCAGTATGCCGACAACCTCGGTATCAACAAGGCAACGGCACAGAACTACAACATCGTGGCGATGACCATGTTCCTCTGCGGACGATTCCTCTCCACATTTCTTATGAACTATGTGGACAGCCGTAAACTCCTTGGCATCTTCGGAGTGGGAGCAGCCATCTGTTCACTGGGCGCAATCATCATCGTAGGTATGTCAGGTCTCTACTGCCTCATAGGTATAAGCCTCTTCATGAGCCTTATGTTCCCAACGATATACGGAATATCCCTTGAGAACGTAAGTGACAAGGACACCACACTTGGTGCCGCCTTCCTCGTGATGGCAATCGTAGGAGGTGCGCTCATGCCACCCCTTCAGGGAGCAATCATCGACCTCGGTACACTCTTTGGACTTCCTGCCGTCAACGTGAGCTATTCCCTTCCATTGCTCTGCTTTGTCATCATCGCCGCCTATGGCTTTATAGCGTGGAGGAAGAAAATAAACAATTGACAATTATCATGTTGTTTTGCTGTAAACATAATCTCATAACACAGCAAAAGCACAAAACATAACAACCATACAAAGTAGTAACAAACAATAACATTTTATTAGGAAATAGTTGATTTTTGGTTAAGTTAAATAACAGTAATAAAGCCTGACTCGTGAGAGCCGGGCTTTTTAATTTGATTGTACATGCGGCAAGTATCAAACCTAATAACTTAAGGCCAGACAATCTCACCATCTCTCAACAGGAGCTTGCTAAAGTTGAGTAAATTTATATT
>JAGCWG010000489.1 GCA_017961965.1 Bacteroidaceae bacterium
AATTATTATTTCGATAAGAATCGAAATCCATTTACGATAATTAACCTGTAAAGCACAAATATTTATGATAATTCGTGGCAAATTCGTGATAATTCGTGCTTTTAAAAACATATAATTTATGTCTTTCTTAAAACACGTATTATACGTTACTTGCCGCAGCAGCATGAACATCCACCATTGCAGGTGTGGAACGAACTGCCATCGAAGCAGTGAGTACATATCTTGTCCTTTGGAAGACCGATAGCCTCGATGATGGTCTCAAGTTTAGTGAACTTGAGGCTGTCAAGTCCGAGACGCTTGGCAATCTCTGCTACCATTGCCTTGTACTCAGGAGAGTCGGTAGTGGCGTATGCCTTGATTCTCTCATCTGCAATCTTGACGTTCTCCGTACTATGGGCATCCTTGAGGAGAGTAGCCTTGGTGTTGCCTGTCTCAAAGTCCTGAATCACACGGCGAGTGATGAGTTCAAGCTCATTCTTGCTCGCTGAGAAGTTGATGAACGGACAAGCGTAGATAAGTGGCGGACAAGCGATACGCATGTGTACCTCCTTTGCACCGAGCTTCTTGAGAGCCTTTGATGAGTCGCGCAACTGTGTACCACGAACGATAGAGTCGTCACAGAAGAGACAACGCTTGCCGTTGAGCACGTCCTTGTTAGGGATAAGCTTCATCTTAGCCACGAGGTTGCGCATCTCCTGATTGGCTGGCATGAACGAACGTGGCCATGTAGGAGTGTACTTTGATATTCCACGCTGGTAAGGAACCTTGCTTCCCGCAGCATATCCGATAGCCATGCCCACACCTGAGTCAGGAATACCGCCTACGCTGTCAATCTCTACACCGTCGGTCTCGCCCATCTTGAAACCTGTTGTATATCGTACGTCCTCCACATTCTTGCCTTCATAGCATGAAGTTGGGAAGCCATAGTAAATCCAGAGGAACGAGCACACCTGCATCTTTGTCTCTGCCTTGCGGAGCACCTCCATGCCATCAGCCTTGAGCTTGACAATCTCGCCAGGACCTACGAAGTATGAAGTCTCGTAACCAAGGTTAGGGAAAGCAGTTGACTCGCTTGTAGCAGCGAACGCACCATCCTTCTTACCGATGACGATAGGAGTACGTCCCCAGAAGTCGCGGGCAGCGATGATACCGTCTTCGGTGAGGAGGAGCATTGAACACGAACCCTTGACTGTACGATACACGTTCTCGATACCCTCCACGAAGGTCTTACCTTTTATAATAAGAAGACCCACTAACTCAGTCGGATTTATCTTACCTGAACTGAACTCAGACAGGTGCATATTCTCCTTGAGTAGTGAGTCTGCAATCTCCTCCATATTGTTAATCTTGGCAACCGTAACAAGTGCAAAACGACCAAGATGCGAATTCATCAACATTGGCTGGGCATCCGTATCGCTGATGATGCCAATACCACTGTTTCCCTTGAACTTCTCCAACTCGCTTTCAAAACGAGTGCGGAAATACGTGCTCTCAAGATTGTGGATAGCACGATAGAAACCACCGTCATGGTCATAAGTAGCCATACCTCCGCGTTTAGTACCGAGGTGCGACTGATAGTCTGTTCCATAAAACAGGTCTGCTACGACTGGCTCGAGTGACACTGCTCCAAAAAAGCCTCCCATAAATTGTAGATGTTACTTTGTTTATGTTAAAATGATGTTCAAATCTTTTCCTTTCCGTCCACACCACTTGCGCCATTTGTTCCGACACAAACTGAAACGGACATCCTAAAACCAAAGGCGTAAGGGGAATACAATTCGCCCTTCCATCAAAAAACCGAGCAAAGTTAATCATTCTTCACAAAAATTTCCGTACTTTTGCAGTAAAAAATAACGCAGAAGCGTAAAAAAACAATAGTATTATTTTTTAAGATATATTTTTTCAGCGTGAATTATTGCATCAAAATTGGATTACACATAATATACAACATCTTCATGACCTTTGCATGGTACGGTCACCTCAAACTTACTGAGATGAAGATTTTGCCAGCGAATGCTCCACTCTACGTTGTTATTCTCCTCTCATGGGGAATGGCATTGATGGAATACATGTTCATGGTTCCAGCCAACCGCTATGGTTTTCGTGGTAACGGAGGCGCATTCTCACTTATGCAACTAAAGATTATTCAGGAAGTAATATCACTCACGGTATTCACTGTATTTACCGTTGTCTGCTTCAAGGGCGAACCTCTCGAATGGAATCACTTGGCAGCATTCTTCTGCCTCATCATGGCTGTATTCTTCGTATTCATGAAATGATTTCTTTCATTTTCTTGTAGTAAAATGGAGTAAAAAGAAGTAATTACGCTATGCTTCATGGAGTAAAAGGACGTATGACTGACGGTTCAAAATTAACCAATTCTCTGAGTCCTCTGTGGTCTCTGTGTTTGGACTACTGCGAGAACTTAAAAACATAGGAACTCAAAAACTCAAGAACTCACAAACTTAAAAACTCAAAAACTCACAAACTCACGAACCTAAAAACTTATAAACTCAAAAATATGAAAGCAATATCAACAACAAACGCTCCAAGTGCTATAGGTCCATATAGCCAGGGCATCGAGGCTAACGGTACAGTTTACGTTAGCGGTCAGCTTCCAATCAACCCAGCCACAGGCGCATTTGCTGAAGGTGGCATACAGGCAGAAGCACGTCAGTCACTCACAAACATCAAGAACATCCTTGCTGAGGCAGGACTCACAATGGCAAACGTAGTGAAGGTGACGGTACTCCTTGCTGACATCAACGACTTCGCTGCCGTAAACGAGGTATATGCCGAGTTCTTCACAGCACCCTACCCAGCACGTTCAGCCTTCGCTGTTGCCGCTCTTCCTAAGAACGCCAACATCGAAATCGAAGCAATCGCTGTAAAGGGATAAAAGAGACAGGGCCTCTTCACATCTAAGGGGATGGAGCTACGCAAACATTTGCTATGTTCCTATAAACAGCAAAAGGACTAAAGACAAAACAAATATTGTCTTTAGTCCTTTTTGCATTACCACTTTCTTGGTAATCTCGCCCTTATTGCGCAGCCTCCTCCCCTTAGAGGGGGAGGTGCCCGTAGGGCGGAGAGGGTCTTTTAATCCCTCCTGAATATATCACGCGTATATACCTTCTCCTGTACATCATCAAGACAAGAGTCGTAGCGGTTTGCGATGATGACATTGCAGTCCTTCTTGAAAGCAGCCAAGTCATTAACAACCTTACTACCAAAGAATGCGCTTCCATCTTCAAGCGTTGGCTCATAGATGATGACCTCAGTATTACGTGACTTGAGGCGCTTCATGATTCCCTGAATAGCACTCTGACGGAAGTTATCGCTGTTAGACTTCATCGTCAAGCGATAGATACCGATAGTGATGCCAGTACCATCGTTCTCACCTTGTATATATGTCTGACCTACACTCTGTCCCTGACACTCCTTACCCATGAGAGCTTTAGCCTTGCGAAGAACGGCATCAGCAATGTAATCCTTACGCGTACGGTTACTCTCAACGATAGCCGACATCATGTTCTGCGGCACATTCTGATAGTTGGCGAGGAGCTGCTTAGTATCTTTTGGCAAGCAATAGCCACCATAGCCGAACGATGGGTTGTTATAATGAGTACCGATACGAGGGTCAAGTCCGACGCCATTGATGATTGCCTGTGTGTCAAGTCCCTTCATCTCTGCGTATGTGTCAAGCTCATTGAAGTAGCTTACACGGAGAGCAAGGTAAGTATTAGCAAAGAGCTTGACAGCCTCAGCCTCAGTCATACCCATGATGAGAGTCTCAACATTCTCCTTTATCGCACCTTCCTGAAGAAGTGAGGCAAATGTCTTAGCGTATGTCTCTATGTCAGGATTACCGATAGCCTGTATAGCCGCATTCTCTTCATCAAACTCGTTACCAGTAAGTATCTTTGGATATCCTACGATGATACGTGAAGGATAAAGGTTGTCGTAAAGAGCCTTTGACTCACGCAAGAACTCAGGAGAGAAAAGCAGATTGAACTTTTTACCCTTCAACTCAGGCTTCAGCAAAAACTGAAGTGCATACTTCTTGTAAAGCGAACGGCAGTAACCAACTGGAATCGTTGACTTGATGACCATCACCGCATCAGGATTGACTGATAGAACGAGGTCAATCACATCCTCCACGAAGTGCGTATCAA
>JAGCWG010000005.1 GCA_017961965.1 Bacteroidaceae bacterium
AAGTATTCCAGTGGAATTGCCACAACACCAAGAAGGAACATTGGAAGAGATAGGTAAATACTACGATTTCACATGGGCTGTAGGAACATACAAAGGCGATGTGGATAATGTAGAACCAAAAAAGAATGTAGTATTCGACTTCAATCATGCCATTGCCGTTGTTGAGATTGTCATCCCTGACAAAGCAGAGAAAGGTGCTGGTGTAATTGTTGAATTCGAGAACAACACATACATCACAAAAGGTTTATTGAATGCTGGTACAGGCGTAGTTACAGGAAGTGAATACAAAAACACCATAAGTCTGGCAAGATCATCAACCAACCAGAGCGGAAAACAGGTATGCTATTTGGCAATATTCCCAACAACACTCGGAGAAGTTTCTATACACTACTACGACAACAACTATAAATACATTACAGCAAAGCACAACTTTAACGGCAAGAAGATACAAGCTGGAAAGGCATATCGTTGGAATAGTTGGCAAGAACAATAAAAACAACCGACCTGTACGGTTGAAACTGTATGTTGTTTTTTGCCGCAGTGCGGCCAGTTAAAAAAACATAGTAAAAACCAAATAAAATCAAAAAAAACATGTTTTTTCTTGTTTTTGTTCTGTTTCTTGACTGTTTTTTTAATATGCACCTTTGTGCAAAACTACAACCGTACAGGTCGAAAACAACATACAATTATGCGGCAATCTTTCGGGATTGTCGCATTTTCTTTTTTAAGATTATTTCATTAAAAGTATGCCTTCCAAGCAGATGCCACGACAAGACGGTTAGGCATAAGGCGTGTGAAGGTGTGGTAATAGTCGAGGACAAAACCAGCTGAGTGGTTGCGTGAATGAAGGATATCAAGCGTCATTCCTGCTCCGACTTCAAAGCATGTCTGGCTTGGGATGCGAACGAAAGGAGTGTTGATTATTTCGCCATCAGCACCACGGGTATATGAGTCGAGTGTAAGTTGCTGGCTATGACGCACACCCACCATGGCGCGATAGCCTATGCGTTGTGTCAGTTTATGAGGAATACTGTAGCTGGCTGCAAGGTCAAGATGGTACATCGACATACTGCGTCCCATGGTCTGAGGTGATACACCATTATGGCTTGTTGCCTCAACGTGTGCATGAGCAGTGGACATACGTGCAAGAGCCTCGACAGCAAAGTTCGGAGACAAGTACCAACTCAGATCCATGCCCACCGCATAAGGAGTGGAAATCTTCACGGTAGCATCACCTTCAAAGTCGGCAAGCACGTCAAGGTCTTTCGTCTCCACTTGCTTATTGCCCCACTCCGTTCCCATCATATACTTGAAACCCGAAGGGCTGCTTTGCATCTTTGCAAGACGTTCCCTGTAACGGGTACGGCTCTCAAGCGTCTGTATCTCATCCTCACCAAGCATCTTGTCCGTAAGGAAATAGGCAAAGTTAGCAGACATCATACCGATGCCCGCGCCTACGAAAGTATCGTTTATCCAATGATTATTATGACGCATACGAAGGAACTGCGTAGCCGTTGCACATCCGTATCCTCCGATGCTCACCCAAGGACTGAGGTGTCCGTACTCACGACTGAGGACAGTAGCCGAGAGGAAAGCCAACGAAGTATGCCCTGAAGGAAAAGACTTGTCATCCTCGCCATTAGGGCGAGTCTCCTTTACGGCAGACTTGAAACCTTGCGTAACACCTACGTGCAAGGCAAGAGCCATGGAATTGGCAAGCAAGAGACGATTCCAGCTACTTGTACTCTTCACGCCAGCAACCTTCAATGCCCACGTGGCGGCGAGAGGAGTTAGTGCAACGGCATACTCCTGCTTGCCGTAATGACGGTTCTGGAACAGCGCTGGCTCAGAGATATACTTATGCTGGGTACAGGTGTGGACAACACCTTTCAGAAGGTAGTTCCATCCAACATAATCCATTGACATCTCTTCCTTTATGCGGAAACGACGCCAACGTTCCTCATCCTGCATCACCAACTCGAGCTGCTTCCATTTATCCTTGCTTGTCGTAGCCTCATATTCTTCGATAAGACTATCTATTGAGTTGATGAAAGCAGAATCAAGAGGCTCAGGTTCTTGAGCCACAGCCTTAGTACAGCACATTGACACAATGAGTGCCAAATATAATCGTATATTCATTTTCTGACAAATCATTGTGCAAAGATAGAAAAAATATCGCTTTCTTCATTCTCCATTCTCCTTTTATTATTAACTTTGCAACCGATAAAACAACACATCTACAATGAAGAATAACATACTTGCACTCCTCGTGAGTCTCCTACTCATACCAACATCGTCTTCCGCCCAGGACTTTAAGACGATTATCCGTCAGATGCCTGACAGCATCCTTCCTACACTGTCCAAGAACAACATCCTCGACTTCGTGGATTACATGGACAGCAATATGAAGGCTGTCGTAACAAATAACCTTGGTTACAAGAGTGAAATGACGACTCTCACGGCTGACTATGCTTTTATCCGTACATCGTCCAATAGCGACGTGCAGATAAAGCTCCTTCCGCTTGACGATGCCAACATCATATCACTCATACGTTCCGTGTCATGCGACAGCATCAAAACAGACTCACAGATTGAGTTCTACACCACAGATTGGAAGAAGTTGAACGCCTCCGACTATTTCACATTCAAGGACGACACCAACTTCTCTCATTTCATCCAAAGTCCAGACAACACGTCTCTCCTTATCCGTTTCATCAATCCTCTTGAATTAGATGAAAAGGCTAAGCCACGCGAAAGCATAACGCTAAAGTGGAACGGAAAGAAATATGAATAACAAACAACAACACTCACAAACACACCCTATATCTATATTCTATTTACTCACATTACTTCTGGCACAAAATACGCCATACCATATTTATGTGATACACCATACAAATAACATGGTATTGTGGAACGAAAATAAATCACGTACCTTTGCACCAACAAACAAGGATAAAACAACAGAATTATTAACTTATTTGAAAAAAAAAATGATTATGAAGAAACTATTACTAACATTATCAGCAGTATTGCTGGCTTTAGGACTTAATGCACAAACATTTGAATGGGGCACGGCTTCTTGGAATATAGAGGATGGCAAGGTGTATGACGGTATTGAAGACTTAAATGCCGAGGGAATAATACTCACATACACAAATCCAAATGATTACGCTCTTACACCTTTAAACGTAACGTCAATCGACTACGAATTGTACATTGACGATGCAGTCGAACCTCTTGTTGAAGAGACTTCTACACGAGGAAGCGTGGCAGTAACATTCAACTACCCATTCGTCGAGGGACATAAATATAAGATTGTGACTAAGAAGACATCACTTGCACAAGTGAACCTCGCTACATTTTCTGCCGATATCCTCGCAGAAGATGCCACTTCTTACTCAATCAGTTTCACAGTCAAAGGTCCAGAGCTTGTCAAGACGTTTGACGTAGAGGCTTATCAATCATTAAGCATCATCGACCAAAACGAGGAAATCACATATTCAGCCATTGACACTACAGAGATTATCAATGCTCTTGGCATCAAGTCAATCAGCGAGGCTAAAATCTACGGCCTCAATCCTAACGGCTCATACAATGCCTATTTCGGTCAGGACTGGTATGACGGTTGGCGTGATGTAAATGGTGAATATACTACATACTCAGGTGGATGGGACGCACGTGCAGGTCGCAATGCAACACCTGCAGTTTATAGCATCAAGATTAGCGACAAGGCAGATTCACTCTTCTATTACTTCTATGACTACTGGACAGAGTACCAAGAGGATGTGCCAACTGAGACAGGTGGTTCCACACTCAATGGTGTTCGCCAACGTGCAACAACCTCATTCCACTCTATCATATGGGAATGGGACAATGGCGACGGAACAACCACTAAATACAACCGTTCATTCCGTGTGGATGAGGGTACTGACTACAAGGCAAGCTATGTCGTTATTGCCAATAAGAAGTATGTACTCATTAACGCAACGCTCCACTTCGTTAGCCAGGAAGAGTATGCAAAACTCAAGAGTGCAAGCAAGAATTACGAAGGAGTCATAGCACTTGGAACATCTATTCCTGCACAGCCAGGCACACCATTGGCAGGTGTTGCGACATCAGCACAGACAGTCAGCGTGACACAAGCAGATGCAGATGGAAAGGCAGAAGTGACATTCTCAGGATTCAACGTGACAGTGCCACCACTGACCATAGAGAACCTCACAATCCCAGTAACAGTGAGCGAGGATAACGGCAAGATTATCTACGCAACAACTGAGCCAGTATCTGTTTCATTCCAATCTGGAGTAATGAGCCTTATATACTCAGCATCGCTCCGTGGCGAACAGGCTTCAGCTGACACTGCACCAGTGTTTGTACTCACACTCTCACAGGCAACTATAATCACTGTTGCATTTAACACAACAGAAGAACTTGCCAAGGAAACTATCAACGCAAAATATGCTGACGTAACATCAGTTGAAGCTGTTAATGGCTCACGCGAAGAAGTTAGTTCATATAACTTAAATGGCGTTCGTGGTACAAACGCAGGATTCAAGAGCGTAAAGATCGTAAGGTTTAATGATGGTACAATTAAAAAATTGGTAAAATAAGTTCGTTATATCGCTCAGAATCTAACTATTTGCTCCTGCATTCTGTCGTCAGACAGGGTGCAGGTTTTGTTTTCCCATAGTACTTTTGAGTTAGCATAGTAACCATACCCCAAGGAAAAGACGACAGTAGAGTTGCGAACGCCACACCTTTAATCCATTTCATCCAAATCTTTCGTTGAATCATTCTAAAGCTTTCATGAAAGTAAACGAAAGCTTTGGGCATACCAAGTTATGACTTTCACATATTATTTATCATCATAATGACCATAAGCAGTTAGGACTTCAACATAGACAGCATCTTTGTAAACCCTATATACAAGACAATGTTTCTTTGTTATTTCTCTGCTCCATCTGTTTGGAGGGAAACCTTTAAGTGGTTCTGGATGTCCAGTTCCCATGGTTGGATGTTCCCTTAATTCCGAGACAAAGCGCATAGCTTTAGTATATGCTTTTGGTTCACTTTTTGCAAGCTTTTCTAAGTCTCGTGCGGCATCCACAGTGATTATAACCCTATACGTCATAGCCATTTCGCCTTAGAAAAGTTGTCAAGTCCTCATCTGGGAGCATTTCCATACATTCACCACGTTCTATCTGCTGTTCAGCATGTTCTATTCTCTTGTAGAATTCCTCCTTCGTAAAGAGCGTAGGATCTTTCTTTTCCTTTACAAGTTTGGACACATACTTTGCCAAACGCTTCATAAGCGTCTCGCTATCGGACAACAAACTTATATTTTCTTGTATCTGCGCATTTAACGCATTCAATTGTATTGTAGTCATAAGCATTTAAATTTTATTGCTGCAAAAATACGAATAAATACCGAATAACACAAACACCCAACGACAATTATGACTATTCAAGACAATTAGACTTTCACTCAACTATTTCCACAAACTGGGGTACATTAAAATCTGACGAGACCCATATCTCGCAAGATTTACACCCATATCATTTTAGTTTTACACCCATATCTCCCGAACGAGAGATATGGGTGTAATTCGTTTGACACGTTTCATGCAAATGAGAATGTAAGAAAAAAGAGACACTTAAACTCATCAGCATGGTATGACGGTTCAAGTGTCTCAAAATTAATTATTGGTCATAAACTCCAGAAACCTTTTCTATTTCGAGGTAATCTCTTGTAGTAGGTGTAAACCTCGCCTTTTGTTGAATCTGTATCCATATACTTGTATTTTAGCAAACCTTTTGATTTGCTAAAATAAAAGTATTCACAGTTATACGTAGAACGAAAATTACAATACAAGTTCGAATTCTTCTCTCGAACAATTACAAGGTCATTGTACAACTTACCTTCAATTTCTGTTTTATAAAATTTCACTCTTTTATATCCGCCATTTAAATATACATCAGGATGGCAAGAAACAAAAGTACAAGATCTATCAGCAAAACGATAATTCACATTCAGTATGAGATTGTCTGTCTTTTGAATAAAAAACGAAAAATCAAGAGGTATCCCGTGATGTGAAATAATGCCATCAACACAACCGATTGCTTGATATATAGAGAAACCCTCATTCCACATAAAAGGTGAACGTGAATTTTCAATATATCTTTTCACAACAACCATTGTATCGACATCACAATCAGAACAAAAAAGAATCGTATCGTCCAATTCATAAGGAGGCATCCATTTCAAATCCTTATCGGAAAAATTATACATCTCATCATAAAGGCAAGACATCAGACATTGTGAAAACACAACACAAATAATCATCATCCTTATTTTACAAGACCTTAACAACTCCATATTCAATACTATTAATTTGATTAATATTTTGTTCAACAATTTGTTATATGTTTTATTTTTGCCGTTTAACTCAAATTCCAATTTTGCTAATTGTCGTATGACATAACATTATATTTGACACAAAGAAAAACAAAATAAGCGACTTGACCAAACAAAAAATACTAATTTTCGCTATTACCACCACTTATTCCAAGAGCATTTTAATCAGATTTACCAACGCTTCAACTC
Organism: Bacteroidaceae bacterium; assembly: GCA_017961965.1. The sequence continues at coordinate 6,608 of JAGCWG010000005.1, forward strand.
TGCAATATACTAATTATACTCAACACGTAACTCACAAGAGTCTCACATAAGTCAGTACTTAGTCCATACTTTGACTGACGTCAATATCTCGCAACCTTTACACCCACATCATTTTAGTTTTACACCCAAACTTCAATATACATAACACCCATATCTCCCGAACGAGAGATATGGGTGTAATTCGTTTGACACGTTTCATGCAAACGCTCCATACGTTTTGATGAATCGGACTATACCTTTTATCCTATCCATCCAAAGCTTTCGTTGATGCCATCCAAAGCTTTGATGAAAGCAAACGAAAGCTTTGGACACACCCTTTTATGCCTTCATCATATTTGGGATGGTTACGCAAAGACAAGTTATTCACTATGTGTACCTCCTTGACTGTTCACTCTAGATTTTCAAAGTTTTCAAATGAACTCAAATAATCATAATAAGTAACTTTCTTCTTATCTTTTAAGAGTTCTTTCACAAATTGGTAGAAAGACATGTTACTTCGTTTTGTTTTATCTAAGAAATAGTTTTTCTCACAAATATTATTGCTATTATGCATGATAATTGCCATTTCGCCTAAATAATATGCGTTATTCTCTCGAACAAGATATTTTTTAAAGAAATGATAGTTTGTAAGTCTGTCTATTTCCAATGAATCCCATAAAGCGATTAACCCAATTCCGTTTCTGTATAGCAGTAAGCTGTCCGCTATGTTATACTTTATTGAATCTATGTTACAGTTTGACAAAAGGTATGGAAGATTCTCTGTCCACCTATCCTCAGTCTCGTAAATATTGTCAGCTATTATATAACTGCTAGTGTCACATATTGATAGTATACATGAACGAAAGGAGTTTGAGGAAAACAGAGTTTTAAGGGAGTCCTGATTTATGTCCTCAACGGTCTCACTTCTCATACTCCTAATGATATATTTATACAATAACAATCGATAATCTTTGTCATTTTCATTTGAATCATTAACAAAATCCCAAATCGATTTAGATTCTTTTACTTTGGAATTTATATTTGGTGTAAATCCCATATTTACGGGTATTATCATAATGAATAATGCTATTACCCATTTATTTGTCTTAATATAATTGCTTAAATGAAACATGTATTCCTGTTTTATATTTGTTATTTTTATCTTCGTTATTAAAACTTTGAATGTCATTCATAAATGCCGCTTGTGCATCTTTAGATGTGCTTGGATAATTACTACGAATTTCCGTCGCTGCATTTTCAATTTGGCTTTTGCCTACAGATAAAAGGCAACCATCAGTCGCACCTTTTAAATGAAATTGTACTGCTGTCCTATTTGCTTCATTTCGTCCTTTTTTTGCACTTACAGTTTGATCGTTAATGTCTTTTGGATTCCTTAATTCTAAGACATTGTTATTCTCGCCCCACCTTGACTTTACGACTGCCGGGAAAGTGTCACCATCATTTCTAACGTCAAAAGTTACTTCTGTTGGGGCATCGCCCTGGTTGTTGTAGTCTTTTCTATACCCTATTCTGGTAAAATAGTACGTATTACTACTGCCTGATTCATTGGAAACTTCAACCTCATATACAGGAACACTAATTTTAGTTTGTCCTAAGATATTTCCTTTTTTCCTCTCTGCACTACTATAAAGGTTGATTGAGGTCATTCCTATTGGGGTATTTCCAACAGTTACTTTTACTTTTCTTCCATCCGGATCCACATACTTCACAGGATTTCCTGCACAATAAGCGTATGGACTGATATGGTAGTACTTCTCACACAGTGGGTCCATGCTCGTAAACTGACCGAGTGCAGCATCATACTGACGTGCAGAATAGTCGTACAAGTTCAGTCCATGCATACGGTCAAGTTCCTTGCCGTTGTACAGATGATTCTGAACGTCCACTCCATTATCAACATCGGTATGAACGCCACCGTATGAATAATAGTTACTTACCTGTACGATTTCATTTCCTCTATTATCAAGCCCTGCCCTATCTACATGGCGCACATTGCCAAGATGGTCTTTTACCATGTAGTTATAGCTTTGAGGACTACTGCCGCGGAGGTCAACATAGCCATTTGCAAAATAGTACTTGCCACTTAACGATGCGTCGTCCTCAAGTTCGAGAGCACCAATATACCAAGTGGTATTCAATGACAAAGTATTATGTTCCGACCATCCAAGGGAAGGAGTACCCATGCTTCGGTCATTAACAACCGTCCTATGGATAGTCCTTAGCTTCACTCCGTCTGCGGTGTAAAGATATTCGGTTACATTTCCATTATTAAACAGAACGTCAATGGGATTGCCGTTATAATCATAGCGGATGTTATATACGCCCTTATTCGCATCCTTTTTTATTGCACCACACTCATCATATTCATACTCGTAGTGGTCATCGATGCCATCTATAAAGTCAGAGGAACATTGTATGTAGTTTCCTCCTGCCCTATCGTTAATACCTTCCAGACGGACTCCGTTATATCGGAATTGTAACGAGTCTATTGGTGTATTACCACCTGTATAATGTTTACCATGACGGACAAGGGTTTTCATGGAACTGTTTGGATTGTATTCAAACCTTTCCGAATAGTTTGCCTCCGACTTTGGGCAATTGTATGTTGAATAGTCTGCACTCAGGAGTCTGTCCATTTTATCATACTTGTATAGATAAGTCTTCGTTCCATATTGATTATTTGCATCCGTATAGACTTGTGCACTTATATTTCCATTATAACATGGTTCAGAGTTTGGACCATCCGCATAATAAAGGTTCTCCTTGAAGAACGGAGCATAATGAATCCTGTAGTCATAGTTCTCATGGCCTGTCAGCCAACCATGGACATCATACTTGTATGTATCTACAATCTTTCCATTGTTAGACTTTGACTCAATAACCCGTCCAAGATCGTCATAGGTGTAGGAAGCTATCTCCTCAAAAGACTCACACCCATACTTCAGCAATTCCTTTACGGGCAAATCACTTTGCAAGTCATATTCAAACGAATCCACGACCTGATACAAGGAGACTCTGCTTGGCGCACGGTATGTATTCGTAACCGTCTTTGTTATCTTGTCCGTAAACGAATATGACGTGCTTGTCTTGATATAGTAGTCATCCACGGATGTAGATTGTGCTTCTATGCAGCGTCCCTTATCATCATAGTTCATTACACGATAATAACGAGTGCCATTATTGTCTGTCACAATCTGGGCAGTAAGCAATGTAGTAACACAGGTATTATTACCCTTTAATCCGAACTTCGACACAGCAGACTTGAATGCATTTGTAGTAAGGCAGTCATAGCCGTCATAGTAGTTTGCAATCTCGATGGAAGGGGACGTAAGGATATAGTTTGACTCTGTGAAATACTGGGTGTTGTCTATATTCTTTCCGCCTGAGCCGTAAACGACCTTGGCTGCGTATGTGGAATCAATAGTGTCTGCACCACCGGTACACATACCTTGCACCACCATTCGGCTGAGACCATCATAGAGATAGAAGCGATACTTCTTGGCACTCCTCATACGGCCATCCTGCATAAAAGCAAGGCGACCGTATTTGTCATACCAATACTTTATAGGCAGACATTGTGGCAAAGTCTTCTCTATACATCTGCCATGACCATCGTACTTATATTTGTACGTACCGCCACCAGCAGGAATTACAACCCTAAGAAGTCCACGGTCATAAACAAAGTAGGTATCATTGTTACCATTCTTTCCATCATTCCTGCGCTCAAGGACTACATTACCGAGAAGGTCTTTATAGACTTCAAGTGTGTGTCCGTCCTCGTCCGTGGTCTTTTCTCCCGTAAGAGAACAAGGGGTATAAAAGCCATCCTGCTTAAAACCATTTGACGGAGAAGTGATAATGTATTTTTTTACCTTGTTGTTTACAGAATCATTCGTGATGTACTCCACATTCTTTGACTTGCCTTCCCATAAGTCACCCGGAGTGGTAGATGCAAGCGGCCTGTCAAGCGCATCATAAGTTGTAATGCTATAGGCACGATTGTCTCTGTATGTACTTTTAGACAGTCCTACGATATCTTTATCAAAAATGATGTCTGGGCTTGTTCCACCAATGGAAGGAAGCCACTTCCTGCTCTCACGACCCATCATGTCATATTCCGTCATGGAATAGACATACTTGCCACTGGTGTTCACACCACCAGCAGCCAGCACACTCGGACGACCAAGACCGTCATAGTACTGTACCGTCTTTATGCTTCGTTTTCCAGATGCGTCAAGCATTGTTTCGGTCATGATATAGTTCTCATTTTGTGTCTGCGCCACCAACTTCGTTGGCACAGATTGCAGACATAGTATTCCTAACGCTGCAAATATAGTGAAATATTTATTATTCATACACTATCATTTCATAAATGATTGACTTTTTTTAACTTTATATTCTATTTTCTGCAACAATTGTTTTTTGCCATCCGGCTTATTCAAATACGTCTTAACCAGCCTTCCCAATGGGTCAAGCTCATATCTGGTAAAGATACCATTTGGTTCTTTTTTACTTGTCATTCCCACAAGAGGTTCGTATGTGTAACTTGTCAATTGAGCATTTCCGATGGTACTACCATTCATCGTTCCACCATCATACGCCTTCTTAAGAGAAGTATAGTCAATACCGCTTGCAACATACAAAGGATACATTTGCTTCTTATCCCATATTATGGATGTTTTCAATTCGTCCTTGTCCGTAAATTCTATAAGCCTACCATATTCATTATATTTATAATCATATAGTCTTTCCTTATCACCATTCTGCAAAATTTTAGACACACGGGACAACACCAAATTACCATGATCAAAAGAATAATCATTATATTTTCCTTTGATTAACTGTTTATGTCCACCATTTATGCTTGATATTCTTCCTTCCACAGGATATGAAAGCATATTCATATCAACCATTTCGGAATATATGCTCCCCTGCATATCAGAAGTATATTTGGTTTCAGTAACAACAGTATCTTTCCCA
>JAGCWG010000001.1 GCA_017961965.1 Bacteroidaceae bacterium
CTTCATCTTCTGGGCACGCACGGCATACTCCTTGGTATCCTCCACAAAGTTTATCTTGCCTTCACATGAGAGACGAAGCATCTCAGCATATCCATACTGCGTGGTGGCTGTACAACCAGATGTTATCATGTACTGAATACTTGCGATGAACGTAGGACCAAACACGCCTGTGTCATGATAACGCTCAGCAAGTGCTGGGAACTGACGGTCGAAGAGTTTGTCGCTTATGCAGACAAGTGCCATGCGCTGTCCTGCGTATGAGAATATCTTGGAGCTTGAGAGCATCAGGATATAGTTGTCCGTATAACGTGCTACGGTTCGCACATACGGCTCAACGTATGGATGTGAGAGGTCACGACGGTTGTCCATGGCAAAATATGCCAAGTCTTCCATGATGATGACATCATGCTTTGTGGCAAGCTCACCAATAATCTTTAACTCATCTTCCTCAAGCGAAATCCATGCAGGATTATTAGGATTGCTATACACGATGGCAGCCACGTCGCCGTCCTTGAGTTCCTCCTCCAGTTTGGCACGCAGAGCCTCACCACGATAAGGGTAGATGTCAAACTCCTTCCACTCTATGCCGAGGATGCGGAGCTGACTCTTCTGAATTGGGAATCCCGGGTCGATAAAGAGCACCTTGTCCTTCTTTGGGTCACGCTGACAACAAGCTATGAAACTGCCAAAGCTGCCAGCCACACTTCCGACGGTTGGAATACAAGCACGAGGCGACACATCCACATTGATGAACGCCTTCACAAACTCGCTTGCAGCAGCCTTTAGCTCTGGTACACCAGCAGCCGCAGGGTACTGACTACCAATACCACTGTCGAGGGCACGCTTCTCAGCCTCTATTCCATACTTATTGGCCGGAAGCCCCGGACTTCCCTGATCCATACGTATGAAAGGAATACCCGTGTTCTGTTCAAGGTATTGTGCGACCAGAAGGGTCTCACCTATTGTAGCGTGGGAGAGGTCAGCCACATGATTGACACGTGCTGCCTCTGCCACCAATTCGTCTGAAAAGATTTTCATTATTATTGTTTTTGTTCTGTTACCAAAACCTTTTTTTCTATTGGCATATGTGCAAGACCTGCCCCATTTTTCTTACCACGAATTACACTAATTAACACGAACTTTTCCAATGTACTTTGACTACTCATGTGTATTACACGAAGAATTGCTCGTGCAATTACGAATATCACGAATCTTTTTAGCCCGTCAATCAATCCGGACGGCATTCGTGCCATTCGCAGACAACACGTGTTGTCTTAGTGTAATAGCAAAAATGAGAGAGCTTGAATGTTCGTGCTCATTCGTGTAATTGGTGGTTAAAAATATCCAAGCTTCGGTTTACTACCAAAAGCAAAGCCCCTGCAAAATTTTTAATTTTGAATTTTTAATTCTTAATTCTTCTTTGGAGAGCCTTCCTGCCAGTTGCTGAAGTCACGAAGATCCTTGACGTGCTTTGCCTTGCCAATTGAACGCTCGATATTGCCAGGTTCCTTGATGTGGATGTTTGGCTTGATACCAACGAGTGACACGATGCGGTCGTAGAGAGGCTTGATGAACGGCATCTGCTTGGCTGGGTTTGGCGAGAAGTATTCCTCACGAAGCTCGACGTCGAGGTCAAATGTGTCCTCGTTGTGCTTACGGTCAACCGTGATGAAATACTGAGGAGTGAATGCTGGGAACTCTGTGAGTACAGTCTCAATCTGACTTGGGAATACATTCACACCACGTATGATGAGCATATCGTCTGAACGACCGAGAATCTTACCAATACGAACGGCTGTACGTCCACACTTACACTTCTCGTAGATGAGGTGAGTAAGGTCACGAGTACGGTAACGCAAGATTGGCATAGCCTCCTTAGTGAGCGATGTGAACACAAGCTCGCCTTGCTCGCCCGGAGCTACAGGTTCGAGTGTCTCAGGGTTGATGATTTCCGGGTAGAACATATCCTCCCACACGTGAGTACCGTCCTGATACTCGCACTCACCACCAACACCAGGACCCGACATCTCTGTCAATCCGTATATATCTATAGCCTTGATACCAAGCTTCTGCTCAATCTCACGACGTATGCCCCATGTCCAAGGCTCAGCTCCGAAGAATCCCACACGCAGGTTCAAGTCTCCCGGCTTGATACCATTACGCTCAGCCACCTCAGCAAGGTGAAGAGCATACGAAGGAGTACAACAGATGGCAGCCGTTTTGAAGTCCTGCATAAGCATAATCTGCTTCTCTGAGTTACCTGCCGAGATAGGCAACTGAACAGCACCACGCTTTGCAGCTCCATCATGAGCACCAAGTCCTCCTGTAAAGAGTCCGTAACCGTATGCTATCTGTACAACATCACCTGGACCTACATCGCCTACGGCAAACACACGTGCAACGCCCTCAGCCCAGTTTTCGAGGTCATTCTTGGTGTAAGTACCCACAACAGGCTTACCAGTAGTACCTGATGAAGCATGAATACGTACAATCTCCTCCTGTGGTACAGCCTGCAAGCCGAATGGATATTCGTCACGCAGGTCATGCTTAGTGGTGAATGGCAACTTTGTGATGTCGTCAATACTCTTTATGTCTTCTGGCTTTACTCCGAGTTCGTCCATCTTCTTACGGTAGAATGGCACCTTCTCGTAGCAAGTCTTTACTGTCTTAATCAATCGCTCACTCTGGAGCTTACGCATAGACTCACGGTCCATGCACTCAATCGCTGGATTATGTATCATGTTTTATTCAAAAAAGACGGCCCCCCTCCGACTCCCCCGTTGGGGGCGAGACGGTCACGCCCAATCCGCCAAAGCAGCTGAGAGCATCATCA
>JAGCWG010000490.1 GCA_017961965.1 Bacteroidaceae bacterium
AGGAAAGGAGTCATAGGTTACATCAATTGCTGATAATCGTTTTCAGCTCTACTATAATCATATAAAAGCCGTTCGGAATAAGTAGTTCCGAGCGGCTTTATTTGTTGCTAACCCACAATCAGGCAATAGGTTATGATTCACTACAAAATTGACGTTTCGACACTATAAATTGTAAATTCAGCAATAAAGTGTCGTAAAATTTGTAATTTCAACATATAAATTTTGTTAATATTTGGTAATTTTGCACCATATAATCATGAAAAAGTGTTAGATACATATATCATAGTATTATATAGCATTAGTGGATAAAATTATAGTGGATTTAGGTTTAGGTGAAATTTTTCAGTGAAACAAACAGAAAAAAGAAAAAGCTATTAAAATATGTATTAAATACATCATCATTCTTATGATGTTGTATTGTGAAACAAGGTAGTCGTTTGATGACTACCATGTTTTTGTTCTGTAGAGGAGTGCAATGGAAGAGCCAAACGATAATACAATCAATTTTCCTTCATTCTTACAACCTTGCGTGCAGTACCATCGCTGTAGCGATAGATATTTACACCACCGACTGAAGCCTTGATTGGCATACCTGTGAGGCTGTAGATACCTACGACCTCGGAACAGTCAGATAGTGAATCTGTAGTTATGCCACGGACACTGACAGGGTCATATCCATAGAAAGCATCCATGTAGTCTATACGCTTAACAACCCAGTCCTTTATACGCTGAAGGTCATCCTTACCTGCATTACGAATAGGAGGTTCAACACCCACGGTAACGTCAGTAGCACGCCACAGGCGTGACTGATAAAGGCATATATCACCAGCCTTATAAGTCTTAAAAGGATTGTAATCCTTATACTTATCAAAGTTTTCCCAGTCCTCATACAACTCCCAGTTAGGACTAATCTCAATGTCATTGTAACATGGACTCTCTGGCCAACGTGCCTTTTCGAGGGCATAGTATTCCTCACCTATACGGTCACACCAATCATCGAGGAGAGAATGTATGTTAGCAACATCAAACACTCCCTTCTGACGCAGTTCGATGTAACGCTCACGTTCCTGCTCTGAGTAATACTTATCCATCCACACATAAGGACCTTGTGTGAGGTATGACTTTGAACGCTCTACTGGTACTGGGAAACCATAGAGAGTGACACCGAAAGTCATGTCAAGGTCATAAGGAGCAACCATCCACTGGTTGCCATTATACGTGAACCACTGCCAGTTCTTAAGCATACCATCGAGGTTCATGGTCATACGGTTGAATACATAGTAGTCAAGGAGACTCTGTACCTCATAGTGTCTCTCAAACTCTGCCTTGAACTCTGTCTCACTAACGCCGCGATTGTCAAGTTCCTTCAAATCACCACAACACTTACTGAAACCGATGATATAATTTTTTACCTTAATGGTACGAATGAGATCCTTCATGTGGTCAGCACTTTCTGTGGTAGAGAGATAAGGACTGTCATCGCCCATAAGTTCATCAGGTGAGTTACCATCGTACTCAGTATCAGTCTTAGTATAGATATCCTTAGGATTACGCACATCGAAGTGCTCCCATGATATATTACCGCCAAAGAAGAACTCATCACGAATATCACCATCAATATGTATATGTTCTGCAGTATGCTTTTTCATATTCATGTTCTTACGGCTCTTCTTTAACTGCCATGAGTAGAGACCGAGGAAATCGCCATTGAAATATACGGCACATGGGAAGCCGTCAGGAAAACAACGAGCATCGCTCTCCTTCTTATAGCCCTCACGTTCCCAGAAAGGCTTACGGTCTTCCACCACTTCTTCGAAAAGATTATAGCCAACCTCACTAATACCACGTATGGCATCAGTGTAAAAACCTTTGAGGAGGAAACCATCCTGGTCAACCCAGTTACCAAAGGCAATCTGTGGCTGTGAAGTAAGGTCCCAGTCATTGTCGCTGAGGTCGAAATTATAGCTTTTCTTCTCCAGTCGAAGGGTGTAGTTACCTTGAGCCGTGATGACTATACGTTTCTTGAAGTAATGCCCCTTACCGTCATACATTTCAAGCCACGCATTACGCTTTGTGGTCTTGGCAGTAGGGAGACTCATCGTTCCCTTGATATTGACATACGCGAAACGAGGCATTGGGAGGAAAATGGCAGAATCAGCACTCTTATCCTCCACGTCCATCTCCTGACGCAGGTGTTCAGCCACAGTGGAGAACGAAGTACGCCAGTCACCACCTGCGTCCTGTGCATAAGACGAGCCTGTGATGAGTAATGACAAAAACAATAAGGACAAAGACTTCATATATAAAATAAAGATTAATAATTCATAATTCAAATTTATTTGCAAATATAGCAATTATTCGGCATAACCAATTATGAATCATGAATTGTGAATTAAAATAGTATTCTATTCTCCACTCTCTCCGTAGATATGAGAGTACCATCTTCAGCAACAATATCGACATTCCATATATGGGATGTGCGACCGCAATGGAGCACAGTGCCCTTGCCATACACCTTACCTTTGGTATCTGACATAGTAATATGATTGCCTGACACCTGAGTGCCACATATCTTCTTCGTCTCATCGTAGTCTGTAAGATGAAGCGAACCTGCACCAGCAACAGTCTCAGCAAGTGCGAGCGATGCTCCTCCATGAAGTATGCCGAAATATTGGCGTGTAGCTTCATTTATAGGCATCTCAGCAAGTGCAATATCATCGTCAGAAGGGAGGAATTTTATTCCAAGTGTTTCGCACATAGTCCCCTTTAGACGTTCATTAAGCATTTCACATTCTTCTTTTGTAAACATAGTTATGTCGTTGAATATTTTGCAAGTTGTTTCCTCATCTCTTTTGCCCTACCCTGTGTCACCTTATCCATCAAAGCCCAGAAACGAGGAGAATGGTCATGGTGTACGGTATGGCATAACTCATGAAGGATAACGTAATCTATTAGTTCCTCTGGCACACGCATAAGAAACAACGACAGATTGATGCTATTAGTACCCGAACAAGAGCCCCAACGTGTACGTGACAACTGAATCTTAAGACCAGAATAGTGGAAACCGAACTGTTGAGCTAACTCCGCCAGTCTTATCGGAAGATAATGTTTTGCAGCCTTACGCAGATGCACTATCTCATCATCAGTGGTCACATGACCGTTCCGCACCTTCTCCCACTTGGCAAGAAGCGGAACACGGTATTTATCTACAGCCCTCTTCACCTCGCCCAGTGTAGCATAGTAAGGAGCCGTAACACGCAAACCGTCAACCACAGGGCGCATAATGATTCTTCGTGCTCTCGGGTTGACGGTTATATAGACGCTTCCAAAATCCGTGTCTTGGTATTGCATATTAATTATGTCAAATTCCAAACTTATAATCTATGCGTTCCGAACGGAAGGAAATATCAAATTTCAAATTTGTAATTCATGCGTCCCGAACAGGAGGAAATGTCAAATTTCAAATTTATAATCTATGCATCCCGAACGCTTATCCCGAAGACATAAATTTGAAATCATAAATTTGACATGATAGATTATAGATTTGTAATCTATACTTCTACAGCTTCTTAAACTCAGAGTAGATGGCCTCAGCAATGCTCTTCATCTCGTCAGCAGGAAGTGAAAGCTTCTCGTTAGAGAAAATCATATCCTTCTCACTCTGCATAGGAATGAGGTGGATGTGCGCATGTGGAACCTCAAGTCCGAGTACTGCCTGACCTACCTTGATACAAGGGAATGCCTTCTTGATAGCTACTGCCACCTTCTTAGCAAACACCTGGAAACGGGCAAGCTCATCATCCTCCATGTCGAAGATGTAATCAACCTCACGACGTGGAATGACAAGTGTGTGACCCTTGACAAGCGGATTGATATCAAGGAAAGCATAGAACTCATCGTTCTCTGCACACTTGTATGAAGGAATCTCACCTTCTGCAATCTTTGTGAATATACTCATAATGCAAAATAATAAGAGGCCTACTCCAACACTTCAAAAAAGGGAAGGGGTTGGTCTAAAGTTTTATTCCATTGTGATACTTGTAATCTCGAGCTTGATTGTTCCTCGTGGAATCTGAATCTCAGCCACATCGCCTACCTTCTTGCCGAGGAGACCCTGAGCAATAGGAGTCTTGATTGAAATCTTGTTTTCACGAAGATTAGCCTCACCCTCACTTACGATAGTGTAGATGAGCTTTGAGCCGTTAGCAAGGTTCTTAAGTTCAACCTTAGAAAGAATCTGGACAGCATCAGTGTTGGCAAGCTTTGACTTGTCAAGAATCTTGGCATCAGCAAGTGTAGCCTTGAGTTCTGCAATACGAGTCTCCAACTTACCCTGTGCTTCCTTTGCTGCATCATACTCAGCATTCTCTGAGAGGTCGCCTTTCTCACGTGCCTCAGCAATCTGACGGATTACCTCTGGGCGTTCTATCTCTTCTAATTCCTTAATCTGGGCTTTGAGTTTATCATAGCCCTCCTGTGACATGTAAGCCATAGTTATACGTTTTTTAATATCTTGTTATTAAAGTTAATTCTCTTGTAAGTAACTGACGTTTGACAGTCCGCTGATTAATTTTTTGTCAATCCCCACCCTTTAACATAGAGTGACGGTGGGTCTTTGAAAAGAAAAAAGAATTCCGACAACACGAACGATGTCGGAACCCCCTTATCCTAAACGGTGCAAAGATATGACTTTTTGACGTTACTGCAAAACTTTTTACAAAAAACTTTGATTTTCAAAACTAAAAAGTAATTGCTGCACCTATTATGAAGTTAGGTCCGACTGCTCTGTAACCATAGAAACGATCGAAGTTGGAATTAAGCAGATTATCCACATTTGCATAAAGGCTGAGTGGGAATCTTGGGAATACGTAATGTGCCGTAAGTCCCATATCCACTGTTGTTGGACGCTCATAGAGCTTAACGCCACTTGCCTTCATTGTATTGTCTGCCTTTGCCTTCTTAAAGCTCTGTATCTTGAGGTCGCCACCAACGAAGAAACCGTCACATATCTTGATGTCCATGTTCCAATCCAAATCCATGCTTGGACGTGCAATGGCAACACCGTATTTGTAGTCATCAGCAAGCGACCAAGAGTTAAACTGATTCTTGAAGTCGAACTTGATGTACTCGTCATAGTTATATACGATGTCAATGTTTGCATAGAAACGACTTCCTTCCACAAGAGTGATGTAAGTCATATTATTCATGCTGCTCAAAGCTGTGAGTTCAGCACGGTTCTTTGACTTATCAATACCGAGGTTCACATCACCAGCAAAACCTGCATCACTACGGAAGCGGAAACCAGCCTTGAGGTCGAGCTTATGGAACTCTGGCTTCAACAATGCTTCTTCCACCTTCTGATTAGGAAGTGTCTGGTCGGCAATAGCAGGGAGAAGAGCATAAGGATTGAGTGCATTGAACGCACGGAAATCATTCTCTGTCTCGTAACCAATCACCTGTGCATAGAGGTCAGAGTATTCGCTTGCGTGATACTCAAAGCGGAGGTCTGGAGCTACACCGCCAGCACCAAGATAGATACCAACCTTGATAGAGAAGTCGTAGTCATCAAAGCGATAGTATGGAAGTGCGTGTGCATGAGTGTATGAACCATAGTGCTTCATTCCGTATGATGCTGTATTGATACCGAAGTCGAGGTTAAGGCTACTCTCCTCATTTAAGAACACACCGAAGTCGGTATTGAGATGTACCTGTCCCTCTGTGTATTTATCCTTCATATTAGTAACGTACTTCTGGTTGAAGAACTCATAGCCGAACTCACCACATATTCTGAAATCCTTACTCTTGTAGTCAGTAGTACCGAGAGTTATTTCACCAAGGCTGTTGTTCTGCTTGTTCGTCTCTGGTGAAGCAGGAGCAATGTAGTTGAACACCTGGCTCTCAAGTCCTGTCCTTATGTAGAACTCAGAAAGACCACCAGCATACTTGTGAGTATAATCCAATCCACCACGTGAAGTATAGAAACGAGCCTTTACCCTGTCACTACCATAGAGACTTGTATTCTTCTTTGTATCATTACAAGAGAATCCATCTACAGAGAAGCGCACACCAAGCACATCGTTTTTAGAGACGTCGAAACCGTAGGCAGCATGAAGGTCAAAGTTACCAGCCGTACCACCACCGAGTGAGAAGAAGCCCTTGTCTGCACCCTCACCAACTGACTCAGAACTCATCATGTCCATAGGATCAAAGATATACTTCTTGGTAGCAAGCACCTTCTTTGAGTAGCTGACAGAGTTGTGGACAGTCTCTGACTCCACCACCTGTGGCAACACATTAATCTTGTTGGCATCCTTCACCACTGGAGTGACACTTGTCTCCACCTCAACTGTATTATCCATCTGAGCAAAGGCAGGAACAGCTGCCATAGCCACGAGAGAAAATATATATTTTTTCATATTGTAATTCTACTTTAGTCTATCCTCAATCATCTTATTGATTTCCTCATTCTCTGTGTAGTTACTTTTTAGAGACACAAGGTACTGCTGAGCCTCAACATCCCTACCCTGACGAGCACATACGTCAGAAAGGAGGATGAAAGCACGAGCCAACCAGTATGTATGAGGAGTACCAGAGTCGATGAAGTTTACGAGACAGTTCTCAGCCGACTCATACTGCTTAGTGTCGTAGGCATACTGAGCGAGGCGAACCGTTGCCTGTGCGCCATAGATGACATGAGTATCCTTTGCAAGGATATTGAGATCATCCACTGCCTTCTTATTCTGCTTCTGCATGAGGTAGCTGTCAGCACGAGCCATACGTATCTCTGCTTGAACCTCTGGTGCCACCTTGCTTCCATCTACGAGGATGGCTGACGCAAGGTTGATGGTTGAGGCATAATCTCTTGCAGCGTAAGCGGCACGTACCTCACCAATCTGAGCCTCAAGACGCATCGTCTCTGATGTTGTCTGAGCCTTGAGCTGTCCGTAGTACTTCTGGGCAGCCACGTTGTCATTATTCATGACAGCCTTGATGGCAGCATCACGAAGGAGAGTCTCAAGTTCCTCCTGTGAGAGAGGCTTGCCAGCCTTGGCAGAGAGCGATTTATACTCGTTCACCTTACCCTGGCTTACATATACATCCTTGAGGTTGGCAAGAGCAGTCTGTGCCTCTGCTGTATTAGGATATTCGTCGATTACACGGAGATAAGACTTGACAGCTGAGTTCACCTCACCTGACTCATACTGAATCATGGCAAGCTCGTTGCAAGCCTTACGTGCATTGGCACTCTGTGGATAGTCATTGATAATCTTGCTGAATGCCTGTGATGCACCCTGCTTGTCACCTATCTGAACATAGGCACGACCCTTCTCATAGAGAGCATCAGCATTATACACAGAACCTGCATACTTATCACTCATCTTATTAAGGAGTTCCACCTTACGGTTGTAGTTACCCTTGAGACCAGCGATGTAAGCTTGCTGGAAGAGTGAGTAGTCACCATTCACATCACATACATCGAGAGCCTTTTGGTAGCTTGCGTTTGCCTCGTTGTACTTACGACGGCTCATATAGCAGTCACCAATACGGTTGTGGGCATCAGAGAGAATCTGCTTATCCACCTCCTTGCCATTATAAAGAGGATTGTTCACATACTTCTGGAAATGATTCAGGGCATTAGAATAGTCCTGAAGCTTGAAGTATGAGTAACCTATACTGTAGCTTGCGTATGCGTAGTTCTTAGCCGAGCTTGGAGCAATGTTAGTGAACTGCTTGAGGTCAACGAGTGCTGACTTGTAGTCACCGAGGCGGTACTCACTCTCACCCTTGATGAGGTAAGACTCACAGAATGACTCCTCATCCACGTTGCCCATCACAATTGACTTTGCCATATAGCCTTTGGATGACTTGTAGTCAGTTGATGTAAATGACTGAATACCGAGATTGTAGAGTACCCTCTGCTTGGCATTGAGAATTTCCTTGCTTGGCTTCTTAATCTTCTCGATTGAAGCAAGTGCAGCCGAATAGTTCTTGGTAGTGAAATATACCTCTGTGAGGTGTTTTGTGATTACACTATTATACTTTGAGTTAGGATACTTATTGAGGAATCCCTCAAATGCTGTAACTGACTCACCGAATCCCATAGGAGCACCATCATGAAGCGTGAGAGCATAGTTGTAAGCAGCCTCCTCACTCATTGTCTTGTCCGAAGTGTTGCTTGCTGCCTGCTGGAAAGCCATCTGAGCCTGACGCTTCTTCTTTGCGTTGAGATAGCAGTTACCAGCATTGAGCCATGCACTCTGAGCCATGGCATCCTTGCTCGTACCGGCACTCTTGCTGAGACAGTTGGCAGCCTTGTCATATTGCTTGAGGCGGAGATATGACATACCCTGCTTATAAAGTGAGGTACGGTCAGTGGCATGAGCTTTCTCAAACATCTTGACAGCCTCACCATAGTTCTCAAGACCATAATAAGCCTCACCCTTGATACGGTAAACCATATCGCTGTTATCACCATTCACCTGAACGGCATTGATATAGTCGAGAGCCTGCTTATTGCTACCTGTCCTTACACAACAGTCAGCAGCATAGAGCGAAGCCGTGTTCTTGTATTTAGGAGATGTGGAAGTGGCAGAGAAACCAGAAAAGGCACCCTTGAAGTCACCCTTCACATACTTGATGTAAGCAAGGTAGTAGTCGCAATCAACATAGTACTTCTCATTGGCCATGAGGTCATTGAGAAGACTCTGAGCCTTACCATAGTCACTACGATGTATGGCAAGGATTGAGCAATATAGCTTTGACTCCTCCTGCAATAGAGATACAGGATACATGAATGGAGAATATTCAAGGTCGTTCACCTCCTCATAACGCTCCTCCATGACAAGGAGATTGCCACGAAGCGTACGCAACACATCGTGGTACACGTTTGACGAGTTGCGGTCGAGCCATGCACTTATAGCGTCGGCTGTTCCAGGGGTACGGAGAGCATAGTCGCACACCAGACGGAGAGCCTCAGCGTCCTTAGCCAGCTTCCTGTCGTGTCCAGCCTCACATAGATATCTTTCGAGCGAAAGTTTTGCAGCATAATAGTGACCGTCAGCCACTAACTTTATAGCCGATTCCTGTATCGTCTCCACCGAAGAGCCAGTATAAACCTGCTGAGCAGAAACAATACCAGTCATCCCTAACAGTAAAGCTGCCAGAATGAATTTCTTATTGTTCATATAAATAAATCAGTACACCTGATTGTCTGATTGTTTTGATAATACAGTTTTGCAAGGACAAAGATACGAAATGATTATCCAAAAGCAATAATATTTTCGCCACAATTAACATTTTTCGATGAAAATACTATTTTTTCCCTATTTGTAGCGTGTTTTTACACTTTACAAAAGACAACACATCCTAACATTTTGTCACTTCATGACCCTCCGACAATCCTTCGCTAATGTTTCGTGAGTCCTTCGTGATTTTTCTGTGATTGGGCAAATAGCACAATGTAAGTAAGTGTTCGTAAGCAAATATCATAATGACACATATATGTAATAGTACCCCACGCTACACATCACATTACTTTCCCCCAATTTTTCCCTTACTATCCTGTACAAATCCGTACAGGATAGTAAGGAAAAAGCAAGGGATAGAACACAAGGAAAAAGACGAACTTCCTGTTACGTGTGCCTTAGGTTCACCTTACATTCCCCTTACAATTCCCTTACAAAACTAAGAGACACCTAAGGCACACCTAAGGGGAAGCTAATAGAAACACAATAAGAAAAAGACACACACCACTACGTCTTTGTTCTATTTGTATAATGTCTCAGTTGGTGACTTATCGTATTTATGTGACAGTAGAATATAGGCATCCTAAACGCCACACAGCCAAAACAGGAACAGAAATTGACATTCGGTAGGTATGTCTAATGGTACATACGAATACGAAAGTAATCTTCTGGAACTGACATTTAGTTAAAAATATAGAGAAGCAGCAAATTGAAGTGTACACCTCAATTTGCTGTTTCTTGTATTTTTTGCTATAACCATAATGGTTGAGAAAGCCAATCTTTAGGAAAGCCCATTGCTGTAGTATCCACAGAAGGACTATTTGAAATTAATGATTTTAGCTTTATCTTGAAAGACTCCCCACGTCCCATAGAATCAAGCCAATAAGCAACACAACATGTAATAGCATATAGTTTGTTGCCATCAATGCCAATTGTATCTACCCAAGCACCACGCAAAGGGACACTCATTTGAGGAGCATTTGTCAACCGACGATTCCATATTCGGGAATGATGTGCGCAACAATTTCGCAGGACGGTCAAGCTTCGCATCCAACTTTCCAACACCTCATGTTGTGGCAGATTAAATTGTCGTGCAATACGTTTCTTAGTCTTTGTGTCATTACTGTTATAGTACAACTTTGACAATGTGCCGAATGATGCCAGTTCAAGAGTCTTCCATGATGGAGGGAATGCAAGCTTATCATATTTTAACCGATGTTCCTTTATGAAATCTTCCCTGCTACGCATCAGTTCTCTATACACAGCATCCAAGTTCTCAATATATTTATGCTCATCATCTGCCAGACTCGTATCATAGAACCAAAATGCGCCGTGCTGCATAGAGAATTCATGATTTACTTTTGTTCTAAGTGCAATCTCTATTTCCTGAATTGCCTCAAACATCAGTCTTCGTAGCTGAGTATCGAAAACATATAGAGCCAATGCATCTTCAAACTTACTGTTAGGCTTAAACGTATGAAGTTCCTTATCTGCTTCCATTGGACGCAGATATTATACAAATCTAAAATAGCTGACCTCACTGAAGAATTCAGAAGCATATATCTCATCATCAAACTGCAAACCTCTATCTTTAAGGAGTTGAATCTGGTCGGCAATCGATAATGGCTGCTTTGTGTATAATCTATTCGTACCCATATAAAGCAAAAGACCCGCCCTGGTTCGCTGATCTGACGAGAAGCGTGGCGGATTCTGTTGATGCAAAAATATGCATAAAATATGATTTGACCAAATAAATCTGCAATAAAATGTAGTTTGACAAATCATTTTCGATTTTCCAATCACATTTACACTCATAATCCATTAGTGTCCCGTTAAAATTGGGACGAGTTAAATATTAATCAAATAACCCCGGAATAAGGGGACCAAATTGATCTTTGACATTATTGAAATTAGTCTTATCGAACAGGTCTCGCAGGTGTGTTTTGTCTGTCAATGAGATGCCTAGGATTTGCAAAACCTCATAGGTCGAGCGCTCCAGTTTCATATCATGATGGACAATAGCCACAAGACAATAGGTTATGATGGCGACAGCAATCTGGATGCGGACGGCATTCTCCGTAGTGCCCCAGAATTTCTTAATCTTGAGATGCTGCTTTAGCCATTTGAAGAAGAGTTCGACCAACCATCTTTTCTTGTAAAGTTCTGCAACTTCAAGAGCAGTGAGGTGCTTGGCATTGGTGAGAAAGGTGAATTCACGTTCTTCTTCCTCATCATAGTATCTAACGAGTCTGAATGACTCAGGATACTTCTTCTCCGACAGATAGCCTGTAAGTCTCACCTCGGCATCAGTAAGTACGTTCTTTGGCATGCGTCTCTTCCATTTGACTATCTTATACTTCAAGTTCGTCTTGGCTCTGACCACATAGAAGGAATCCGTCAGATGTATTCTGTAAAGTTCTTTGAACGAGTCATAAGCCCTGTCGAATATGTAGTAAGCATTTGGCTCATAGGGAATTGAAGACATTGCCGTTGAATCATGCTTTGATGCAGTGGTCACTGTGTGGAAGGCTGGAAGGACTCAGCAATGAGAACCACAAATGTATGAAGATGATCAGGACTTGGATGAATCGAAGTTATGTGATACAGAATACAGTTTTCAGAAGAGCAAAGAGAAGCGCTGCGCTAAATGATAAATGATAAATGATAAATGAAAAGTCTCCCGTGTTCTTGTGAATACGGGAGATTTTTTTGTAAACTTTGCAAAAAAAGGCATTTGAGGTGGATTTTTGTGTAGGAATGAGGTAGCGCTTTGATGCAAGATGAAGAATTCTTCGATGACTTCAAATAGAAAGTAAATACTTTTAAATGCTTTCAATTTGAAATGTATTTTGTGTAAAATGTTTCAAAAAGCATTGTTTTGTGTTAAAATAGTGTTATTATTGATAATTTTCTTCTTGTTTGTTTTGGCAGTTATTCAAAATGATGTACCTTTGCACTGTGAAAGAGAATAAAGTTACCAATGTGAGAATTAATAAGGAGTATAATTGTTATTAGCTTTGAGACACAAACACAAACTTATAACACAACACAGGATAAACATGAATATCAGGATTAATGAGCTGATTGACAGCCGAGACACTGTCAATAAATGGATGGAAAGATATGGAGTGAGATTCGGAGTGTATAAGCACGGGGTTTTCAATGAGCAACTTTTCCCCTTTGACTCCATCCCCCGAATCATCTCAGGTAGTGATTGGGCTTATCTGGAGAATGGTCTCAGGCAGCGTGTGACAGCATTAAACAAGTTCCTTTGGGATGTGTATCACGACAAGCGCATCATCAAGGATGGCATTGTTCCTGAAGAGTTTGTGTACTCCTCAAAAGGTTATATGCCAGAATGTGAAGGAATTAGCCCAACAGGGGAGGTGTATGCCCACATTGCCGGGATCGACCTTGTGGAAGGAAAGGACGGCCAATGGTATGTGCTGGAGGACAATTTGCGCATTCCCTCTGGTGCCAGCTATCCGATGATTGCCCGAGAGATTACCCGTAAGGTGTCGCCTCAGACCTTCACCCAGAATGCTGTGGCTGAAAATCGCAACTATTCCAAATTGCTCTCCACGATGATGGATGAGATGAACAACGGCAGGGGTATCTCTGTCATTCTGACTCCAGGTCGCTACAACTCTGCTTACTTTGAGCACAGCTATTTTGCAGAGAAGACTGGTGCCACGTTGGCATATCCTGGCGACCTCTTTGTAGAGGACAATAAGGTTTACTATGCGGGCATTTACAAGGAAAAGACCCGAGTGGGCTGCATCTACCGTCGTGTGAGTGATGAATACATGGACCCATTGATTTTTGAGGCTTCTTCCTTGTTGGGCATTCCGAATGTGATGCAGGCATACAAGGCCGGCAATGTGGCACTTCTTAATGCTATCGGCAATGGTGTAGCTGACGACAAGGGGATTTATTACTTCGTTCCCAAGATGGTGGAATATTATCTTGGAGAGCAGCCTATCCTGCAGAATGCCCCAACCTATCTGCCGTATTTCAAGAAAGACTATGACTATGTGCTGGCGAACATCCAGCGTCTGGTCATCAAGGATGTTAGCGAGGCTGGTGGTTATGGAGTGGTGTTCGGCAAGGATTTGTCGAAAGAGAAGCTTAAAGAATTGAAGGAATTGATCATCGACCAGCCACGACGTTGGATCGCTCAGGAGGTCATCGACTTCAAGGATCTTGAGATACTGGAGGATGATAAGCCTGTGGAACGCAAGGCAGATCTTCGAGCCTTCGTGGTTAGCGGAAAAGAGACCAAGGTATGGGCGAGTGGACTGACGCGGTTCTCACGAAATCCTGATTCATTCGTGGTGAACTCTTCACAGGGAGGTGGATTTAAGGACACCTGGGTGTTGGAGGAAAATGGTTAAAAGTTAAAGGTTAAAAGGATTTTGAGCTATGGTTAAACATACAATCATATCGGCTAAGAAGGCCAACAGCCTCTACTGGCTGGGGAGATACGAGGAGCGGGTTTATATTACCCTGCATTTGTTACGGAAGTGTCATGACAAGATGATTGATGGTGAGTTAGAAGACTATTGGCCCATCTGGCAGAATTTGGACACGGCGGGCGTCTATCAAACCAACGAGGAGTTTATACTCGGCATCATGTATGACGATATCAATCCTGGCACTGTGATGTCTTCTCAGATGAGAGCAATGGACAATGCCATTCTTCTCCGTGAGGACATCCTGTCGGAAACGCTCAGTTATCTGGAAATGAGTCTGGCGCTGCTGAAAGAATGCCGCAACAAGCAGGAAAAGAATATCATTTGCCTGCAACCCGTCATTGACTGGTCGCTGGCCTTTTGGGGTTCAGCTGAGCAACGGCTGAAGAACCATAAGGCACTCTACATCATGATGATTGGTCGCAACATCGAGAATCTGGATATGCTGCTGCGTTTTGACTACGACTTCGAACGGGTGGCCTTGGCATACGATTCTGTGAAGCACTACTTCCGTCACATGCCCAGTATTGTCGATGACCACATTGAGGAAGAACTCAACCAGCTCATCACTCGGGAACGATTCAATCTCAAGGATGTGGAATACAAGAACAAGTTACTGAAATTTATCAACCAATTGGTGAGGGTGTGAAACGATATCTGTATAACTACCAGACCATTGTCGAGTTCTCGGAAGCTGTGCCCATCCATGCGGTGATGCTGCGCTGTCAGCCTGTCAGCAATGCCTGTCAGACGGTGGAGCAGGAGCACTTGGTGGTGTCCACTGACTACTGGCTACAGGCAGGGCACGATGCGTTCTACAACCGCATCCTTTTCGGTGGTGCCACTGAACCGCATAAGACTTTCGCTTATGTAAGCACGGGCATTGTGGCGACAGATACTTATCTCATCAAGTATCGCGGCGAAAACTTGTTCCTATTCAAGCAGCCTACAGCACTGACCACGGTCAAGGAAGCGGTGCTAACGACACCTGACAATGTCATAGATGCAGCCTACGCTATTTGCAACTGGCTGTTTGAAAACATCGTTTATCAGCCTTTGTGCACCACCGTTGAGACCACAGCTGCCGAGGTGCTGGAACGGAGGAAGGGTGTATGTCAAGACTTCGCCCATCTCATGATTGCCCTCTGTCGCCAGCGAGGCATACCAGCCCGCTACGTCAATGGATTCCTGACGGGGGAGGGCGAGACCCATGCCTGGGTGGAGATATTTGACGGCTACAATTGGTTGGGGTTCGACCCTACCCACGGCCGATGCATCAGCGATGGCTACGTTAAGTTGGCGCATGGTCGAGATGTTCGCGACTGTTCTGTCAGCCGCGGGCTCTACACAGGGCAAGCCGCCCAGCAAACCACGATTCACGTTACACTGCAAGAAATATGATTAAGACAATAGTATCTACGGAACTTCCCATTGACGAGCAGTTCCGCATTCGCAAGAATGTCATTCAGAACGGACGGAATGACGGTCTGCGCTTCTGTGTGGTGACAGGTACACACGGTGACGAACTGGAGGGTCAGATGGTGTGTTATGAACTGGCTCACATCGTCTCGGAACGTATCAGTTCTTTGGATGGCACTCTCGAGATCTATCCAGCCCTCAATCCACTGGGCATCGACACCATTCAGCGTGGCATTCCCAATTTCGACCTCGACATGAACCGTATCTTCCCTGGTGATCCGCAGGGTACAATGGCGGAACAGACGGCGCATGCCATTATTGAGGACATCAAGGGGGCAGATATGGTGATTGACATTCACTCCAGCAATCTCTATTTGCGTGAGACGCCGCAGGTGCGCATCAATGTGCAGGACTCCAAGTGGCTGGTTCCCTTTGCAGAACGGCTGGGCATGGACTTTGTATGGGTGCATGGTGCTGCCACAGTGCTGGAGGCTACGCTGGCTCACTCACTCAATGCTACTGGCACTCCCTGTCTGGTGGTGGAGATGGGGGTCGGTCAGCGCATCAACCACAAGATGTGCCGACAGCTCGTGGAGGGCATTCTGCATCTGATGCAGACGATGGGAATGTGGAAGGAAAGTCCTAAGGACAGATTGCCCCAACCGCTTGTTTGTGAAGGTGATCGTGTGACATTCCTCAATGCCGAGACCTCTGGTGTCTTCCTGACAGAATTGAAATGTGGCATCAATGTCAGCCGAGGACAAACCATCGGCCAGATTGTTGATCCGCTTCGAGGTCGTGTGCTCAGTACGGTCAGTTCGCCCGTTGATGGCTATTTGTTCACCATACGTGCCTATCCCATCGTTTACGAAGGGTCGCTGATGGCACGAATCTTTAACACGGAAGAAGCATGAGAAAAGAGACAATATTTGAGATGACATCGCCCTGCCGTGACAATTTCCGCGTCAAGGGTTACCGCTTTGGAGAGGGCGAAAAGACATTGGCTATCGTGGGTGCCATGCGAGGTGATGAGGTGCAGCAACAATATATCTGCTCGCAGTTGGTGAATCGTCTGACAATACTTGAACAGCGTGGAGGCATAGCCGAAGGGAAAAGCATTCTGATCATCCCTTCGTGCAACCCGTTCTCGATGAACGTCAATCGGCGTTTCTGGGCAATGGACAACACCGACATCAATCGCATGTTCCCTGGTTACGACCAAGGTGAGACGACACAGCGTATTGCCTCCGCAGTTTTTTCGGCCCTCAACGGCTTCGAGTACGGCATACAGTTGGCCAGCTACTATGTGCCTGGCGACTTCATCCCCCATGTGCGGATGCTGCAAACAGGCTATGAGGATGTAGAGACCGCGCGCCTTTTCGGCATGAAATACGTCACAACCTACCAACCGCGTCCCTTCGACACCACTCTGCTCAATTATAACTGGCAATTATGGAGCACCAAGGCGTTCTCCGTCTATGCTGGACAGACCGATAGGATTGATCTGAACACCAGCGGCGAGACCATCGACGCCATCTTCCGCATGATGACGCGGACGGGCATCATCAATTACGGCTCTCTTGGTGCTGCCTATGAATCTATTTGCATCGACGAGGCAAGTCTCCAGCATATCAAGGCACGTCATGCGGGCATCTTCTATCGTCTGGTGGATGCAGGCAGCCGCGTTGCTTCAGGTGAATCGCTTGCCCACATTATCGACCCGTACAACGGTCAAATCCTCAGCGACATCAAGGCAACAGCCGAAGGCACAGTGTTCTTTGCCCACCACCGTCCTGTGGTGTTCCAAAACGCCTTGCTTTTCATGATACATGTGATATGATGAACGAACAGCCAAAGATAAATCTTCTCTTATGCGACACATTCCCAGAGCAATTGCCGCCAAACATTCCCTCGTATGCATCCATGTTCGGGGATTTGTTCCATTCTGTCAGCGAATCTGTTGTATTTGAAGTCTTTCATGTCATGAAAGGTGTCTTCCCTCCTAAATTGAACCAGGAGGAACTATACCTGATAACGGGAAGCAACAGTTCTGTTTACGACAAAGAACCTTGGATTCTTGAGTTGCTACAGTGGATTAGGAATGCAGCGACGCTTCACATCAAGCTGGTCGGCATATGTTTCGGTCATCAAGCCATAGCACAGGCATTAGGCGGCAATGTACAGCGATATGCGGGAGGATGGGGTGTTGGCATTCGGGAGTCCTTCATTCTAGATGGAGTCATGCGCCCCTATTTTTCTGACGGTTATCTCCGCCTCTTGTATAACCATCATGATCAAGTATCCAAGCTTCCTGCTGATGCCGTCATCATAGCCCAAAGCTCATTTTGTCAATACGAAGGGTTCCGAATAGGGAATTACATCCTGACTTTTCAGGGTCATCCTGAATACACACCTGAATACGAACTGTATTTGCTCAACAATCATGCTCAGCACGAAGATGAAGAAGTCAAGAAGGAGGCGGTATTATCCATTAAGAACTTGAGACATCAAGGTACTGTAATCACACAATTCGTCATCCATTTTTACCATCTCGAATAGTGTCCAAAGGGTGTGTCAAAATAGGCACACCCTCTTTTGTTGTTGGAAGGTAAACAAATCCCAGAGTAAGCTCAAAGTAATGGTGGATTTGTTACTTGAATCTTAGATATACTTTTGTAATTCTTGTGAAGAAAAACGAACATCTGTTTACACGATAGCCTTGACAGACAAAACCACGAGTATGTAACGGGCAAATTTGCCGATGAAGGAGAATAGGGTCACGCCCCACACATTCGCTCTGAGGATGCCGAGTGCTATGGCTATGGCTGAACCGAAGATTGGGAGGAAGGTGAACATGGCTATCCACGAACCTTTGTTCTCAACATAGTTTTTTGTCTTTACAAGACGTTTTTCCTTTATCCTCATCCACTTGGAGATGGTTTGCACGTCCCATATTCGTCCTATGTAATAGTTGAATATAGTACCTGCCACATTGCCTATCGTTCCGCTGATAACAGTAATCCATGGATCCATGGATGTGGTGGCAATGAGGGCTGCCATAACGACCTCAGAATTGAATGGAACGAATGTACCAGCAAGGAAAGCAGCAAGACACATTCCTATATAACCGTAATTGATAAAAAATTCGTTGAGTGACTCCATGTTACATGTTTATTGATAAGGCAATAATAATTATTGCAACGATGATATTCAAGATAAAAAGATTGTTTGCAAACTTATTGTCGCAGACAACCCAAAATCTACCGCCCATAACTGCTGTATCAATGATAAGTAAACCAAGGAACAAGTTGAAGCATTGAGGCATAAGGAACAACATTGCCGCAATGATGAATCCATGCAGTGTAACTATTTCAAAGATTGAACGTTGACGAAGCTTATCCTGTGACTTTGTAAAGATAAAGTGTATTGCTCCCAAAAGGAATGAGAAAGCAACCAACACACCTGCCGCAACCTGACTTTCCTTTAATATGGATGAACTTGGCATTATTATGTCGGAAGCCTTCACAAAAAAGTCAATGAAGATGTCTATTCTGTCATTAAGCACGGCAAAGGCAAAGAAGAACCAATAAGGAGTGACAAGAGCAATCAGGGATGCTACCACGCCCTTGAAATCGAGAGCACTCAGCTTTGCCTGAAATAGCCACAGAGGTATGACGTACACCAACATCTTAGGGCACACCAATGAAGCGAGTGACAAAAAGAAATGGGTGGAGAAACTCAATGCCGGCGATGTCTTCTGATACGAGGAGAAGAGGTACAAGTAAGAGAAGAGTGAAGCCAGCATCACGAGGTGCGCTGGTTGGAACTTATGAAGACACAGGCACACACCCATAAGCATGGCAAGCATTGTACTCAACATTCGTGAACTCACACGAAGCAGTACAAGCGTATTACTGAACTCAACCATTGCATAGATGAGAACAGAAGTTATGGTGAGTCCTATTATGTTACCAAGGAATCCTTTTTGGATGCCTTCTGGAAGCAAGTACCACAATCCATGGTCAGGCAATGCCAATATTACCATGTCCTTTGTAGGAGCAAACAACCATATCACTATTGACACCAGACAAATGGCTGGAAGAGAAAATGGGTTCTTGCTTATTATGCTTTGAATTGATGATTGCACAAGAAAAAAATTTATTGAAGTGAATTGGAGTAAAAGGAAGTTAAAAGGAGTAAAGATACGAATGTCATTTCCGCCAATTACCTTTCATTTCACTTACCTAATACTACTTGTAAGTACAAAAAATGTTAAACTGCTGCAAAGTTACATATTTTTTTGTTTTCAAGTTGATAATCATATTGGGTAATCGAAATATTTTTTGTACTTTTGTGGCGATTTTATGATATATCATTAATTAATGAAGAAACTTTTTATTGAAACTTACGGCTGCCAGATGAATGTGGCAGACAGTGAGGTCATTGCGTCTGTCATGAAAATGGCAGATTACGAAACCTGTCAGTCGATTGATGAGGCGGATGCTGTATTGCTCAACACCTGCTCTGTTCGCGATAATGCTGAACAGAAGATTTTCAACCGTCTTGAGACTCTTCATACCATGCAGAAGAAGGGACACAAGATGATTATCGGTGTAGTGGGTTGTATGGCTGAGCGCGTGAAGGATGATTTGATCGAAAATCATCATGTCAATCTCGTGGCAGGACCAGACTCATACCTTACGCTTCCTGAACTCTTTGCAGCGGCAGAGGTGGGAGAAAAGGCAATAAACATTGAACTTTCGACTACAGAGACATACAAGGATGTCATTCCTGAGCGTATCTGCGGACCACAGGTGTCAGGATTTGTCAGCATCATGCGTGGATGCAACAACTTCTGCCACTACTGCATCGTGCCTTACACTCGTGGACGTGAGCGAAGCCGTGAGGTAGAGAGCATACTCAACGAGGTGAAGGACCTGAAGGATCGTGGATACAAGGAGGTTACGCTCCTTGGTCAGAACGTGAACAGCTACCAATATGAGGAAGTGGGATTCCCACAGCTCCTTGCCCTTGTGGCAGAGAGTGCACCTGAAATGCGTATCCGTTTCACGACGAGTCACCCTAAGGACATGAGTGATGAGACACTTGAGGTGATAGCAAGTCATCCGAATATCTGTCGTCACATTCATCTTCCTGTACAGAGCGGTAGTGACCGCATACTCAAGTTGATGAATAGAAAATATACCCGTGAGTGGTATCTCGGTCGTGTGGCTGCCATCAAGCGTATCATACCTGACTGCGGTCTTACGACAGATATCTTCGTGGGGTATCATTCTGAGACAGAAGAGGACCATCAGATGTCACTCTCACTCATGAGGGAGTGCGGATATGATTCTGCCTTCATGTTCAAGTATTCTGAGCGTCCAGGTACATACGCATCAAAGCACTTGCCTGACGACGTGCCAGAGGATGTGAAGATTGCACGTCTCAACGAGATGATTGCACTCCAGAACGAGCTTTCGGCAGAGAGCTACCGCAAGGATATTGGCAAGACATTCGAGGTTCTCGTAGAGGGATTCAGCAAGCGTTCACGTGAGCAACTCTTCGGACGCACACAGCAGAACAAGGTTGTGGTGTTCGACAAGGGTAATCATCATATAGGCGACTTCGTAAAAGTAAGAATCACCGAATCAAGTTCGGCAACACTCAAAGGTGAAGAAGTATATGAGTAAGAAATCATCACACCTTGTAGGTACACAATTTGTGACTACCACAATAAGTACCACACTCGTGCTCGTAATGCTCGGTACCATCGTACTTTTCATGCTTACGGCACGCAACCTGTCCAACTATGTTCGTGAAAACATCACGGTTCAGGTTCTCATAAGCGACGACTTGAACAACGAGCAGATATCCAAGTTGCAGAAGCAGTTTAAGAAGGCAAAGTATGTCAAGTCAATCGACTACGTGTCACGTGAAGATGCTGTAAAGGAGGTAAGCGAAGAGATGGGTACCGACCCTACTGAGTTCCTCGGATACAATCCGTTTACGGCTTCATTCGAGATTAAGGTGAATGCCGAATACGGCAATCCTGACAGCCTCCGTCATGTGGCTTACGACATCAAGAAGAATCAGGCTGTGGTGGACGTGACTTATCCGAAGGATTTCGTCAAGTCACTCAACGAGAACATACAGAAGGTGAGCATCATCCTGCTTATCATAGCAGCACTCTTCTCATACATCTCGTTTGCTCTCATCAACAATACGGTTCGTCTCACAATCTTCTCACGTCGCTTTATCATCAACACGATGAAGCTCGTAGGTGCAAGCTGGGGATTCATCCGACGACCATTCCTCAAGCAAGGTATGGTACTCGGACTTACATCTGCCGTAATAGCTGATGCCGTGATATTCCTTGGAGTGAACCGTGTACAGGCCTTTGAACCTGCTCTTGCTTCAATCATAGACATGGAGGTGTTTGCCATCGTAAGCGCAGCCGTATTTGCATTCGGTATCATTATAACACTCGTATGTATCTACGCTTCGCTCAACAAGTTCCTCCGTATGAGCAGCAACGATTTGTACTATGTGTAAATAACTTGGGAGTTAACTTCGTGGAGTTAAAAAGGAGTTATAAAGGTAGTTAAAAAGACGAATGACCGTTCGCGTATTAGTTGTAAAACGAAAATCCGGAAAATTTTAGAAAATTGTTTCTCTTTTGTTTTACCTCCCTTCGGTCAGTGAGAGAAGTTACTTGTTTTTACTTCCCTACAGTCTGTGAGACCGCTTCGCCCAGTTCTGATTATTGGCGTACATGGCGCACATAAATGAATGAACCTGCGTTTTTAGAAATAGAGTATCGTCTCTTTAACTTCATTTTATCTCCCCCAATAACTACTCTATAACTACTTTGAGTAATTTGAAATAATAAAAGAAATATGAACAACAACAATTTTGCATTCAGCAAGATTAACTACATCCTTCTTGCTGTAGGAATAGTAATCATCCTTGCAGGATTCTATCTCATGTCGGGTGACAGCACAACAGAAGCTGCCTTCAACCCTGACATATTCAGCGACACACGCATCAAGGTGGCACCTATGGTAAGCCTCTTTGGATTTATCTTCATCATCGTGGCTATTCTTTGGCCAAGCAAAAAAGGCGAATAAGATATGAACGAATTACAAGCCCTCCTCATGGGCATATTTCAGGGATTGACAGAGTATCTTCCCGTAAGCAGTAGCGGTCACCTTGCTATTGCTGGAGAGCTTCTCGGAGTGGAAGACCCTGAGAAGGTGATGGCTTTCACCGTGGCTGTACATGTGGCTACTGTTCTCAGCACCATAGTTATCCTCTGGAAGGAGATTGTATGGATTCTCACAGGTCTGTTCCGTAAGAACCCAGGAGGTGGAATGAACATGGAACAACAGTATGCGGTCAACATACTCGTGAGCATGATTCCAATCGGTATCGTGGGAGTATTCTTCAAGGATTGGATTGAGGAAGCATTTGGCGGACTTGTGGTCGTAGGATGCTGCCTTATAGTCACATCCATGCTCCTCGGCTTCTCATACTTTGCCAAGCCACGCACAAAGGAGAACATTTCTGTTACAGATGCCCTCATCATCGGCATTGCACAGGCAATAGCAGCCCTCCCAGGACTCTCTCGTAGCGGTTCAACAATCGGTATGGGACTTATCCTCGGCGACAAGAAAGAAAAGCTTGCTCAGTTCTCATTCCTCATGGCCATTCCTCCTATCCTCGGTATGGCACTCCTTGACTTCAAGGATATGCTTGAGGTAGGAATA
>JAGCWG010000491.1 GCA_017961965.1 Bacteroidaceae bacterium
ACACACAAACATCTTTATTGCACCTTCGGTGCTTGGAAGGACAATAATTACCAACAATTACCAACTTTTCTCACTGACCAACGGGAAGTAATAATTTATCCAATAAAAATATCAGTTTCGGATAACTATAATTACTGACTCTTTATCATTGAAAAACGGGAAGAAAACTTTTTCTCTGAGTCCTCCGTGCTCTCTGTGTTTAAGATAAGTCCTGATTTCGTAATTTTCTTTTGATATCGCAAGTGACAAAAAGAAAGTGGGTGTTCGTTAGCTAATAGCATTATGACAAGACGTATATGCGAAGCAGAAATAACTGCATCACGTAGAAAAAATATTTTGTACGCGTACAAAAATTTTTTTCTGCGCGTACAAAAAATCGCCCTCTATATACGATGACAATAGGCAATAGACGCAATGAAAGCAGATTGCCACAAAAAGTAGCATTATGTCACAAAGAAGTGAACACGAAAGTGTCATCTTGTCAAAAAACACGAACCGAAGGAAAAGCGAAGGATTCCCGAACAAAACCCGAAGTATTCCCGATGTATCATAATGTAACTCCGTCGGATTAAAAATTTAACCGTTTAAGTGGAAGATTATCGCTCCGTACGATTGAAACTGTGTGTTGTTTTTTTGCCCCATATCGGAGTAAGCCCAAGTTCGTCTATGAGCAGTTCGTAAATGTATGCAGGACTCTGTATGTATAATTCTCCATTTTCATTCTGGAGCAGCTCCAATGTCCTGGATGTATATACTGCATCCAGTGCATTCTCAAGCGTGTAATCGTAATCTTCCATGAGATATTTAGTCATTTCGCTGATTGTGTCATCAACGAGAAGTTCTGCAATCTCGTGATGTGTGGGTGCTATTTTAGTTTGCATACAGAAATCTTTTTTAGATATACGAGTGCTTTTGTTGTTCCAAAATATATTTGCTGATCAAGGAATTTGTCCTGCAAATCAATTGCAATGCTTTCTGGAGAATCCACATGTGACCTTAGCCTGTTGAGTTGTATTGCTACGCCGTCATCTGCAATAGGGCCTTTGACGATATCATAACCATGATGACCGACTAATTCACGACGATTCCTGTTGCGGTCTATGAAACTAATCCATTCGGCTGTGGCACGTTCGGGAAATTCGAGTATATGTAATTTGTCAGAACACAATACACTATCGTCAAATTCGTATGTGATTATCATTGGGATACCACCATAAATGGCAGTTTTCTTTTGAGCCATACGCTTTGCCGTCTCTATGTTTGGAGTAACATAGAAACCTTGACCGAAATCCTTGAAACGGTTGCCCTTTGAAAGGTCAATTGTGCCTATATCGCAATTTGAACCGTGATATACTAACATGTCAATGTTCCTCCATGTTGCTGACATTTGATAATCAAGTCATCTACAGTTTCTTCTACATCCTGCAGATGCTCCACATCATAGAAGTCAATGAGAAATGCCAATCCATTGTATTTACGCAGGTATGCGTATGCAGCCTGTCGTGTCATTGCGAACCGTTCAGCAAATGTACGGACGACAAGATTGATAAATGGTATTTCGTATTTACTCATATCTGAATATATTTGTTTTCTTTTGCGGCAAAGGTAAACATTTTTTTCGTTTCATGGACTTATGATTGTGGAAAAAGATTAGCTCCTGTGTGAATTTTGATTCGTCCCGCATTTGGAGTGATGAACCAAAATATGTACATTCGGCTCATGAGCAAGAACGGGAATAATACTATTTTATCTAATGATTTTCCTTTGCAAATAAAAGTATAAGATTTGTGCAGAAATATCCTTTGTGTATTATGAAAAAATCATACATTTGCAACGTCGCTTAATTACTTAATCCATGCGAAACCAATGAAGAAAGTTGTATATAACATAATGTTGTTCATGGCACTCATGGCAATGTCATCATGTAGCACAACGAGCAATAATGTCGTGTCGCCATATATAACCGTGAGGGACGGTAAGTTCTATAACGGCGAGGACGAATACCGATTCATCGGCACAAATATGTGGTATGGTGCAATACTCGGAAGTGAAGGTCGTGGAGGCAATCGTGAACGACTGTTGCAGGAACTGGATGACATGAAGGATATAGGCATAGACAATGTGCGTGTGCTCATAGGCGGAGACGGACGTGACGGAATACCGTCACATATAGCACCCAAGCTACAGGAAAAGCCTGGAGTATATAATGACACTATCCTCGTCGGTCTTGACTATCTGATGAGCGAGCTTGAGAAGCGCAACATGAAGGCTGTGCTCTACTTCAATAACGCATGGGAATGGAGTGGCGGATATGGTGCGTACCTCGACTGGGTAGGATTCAAGGGTAGCGTCATGAGTTCTGACGGTTCCGGGTTGAAGCACTTTGAGCAGACACCTATCCCAAGCTATGACGGATGGTGGGAGTACATGCAATATGTGGGCAACTTCATCACCAACGACAAGGCAAAGGAACTTGCCAGCCAACACGTGAGGAACATGGTGACACGCACCAACAGCATCACGGGCAAGCCTTACACCGAATCGACTGCCTTGATGGCATGGGAGATTGCCAACGAACCTCGATGCTTCATCAATGACTCCTTGCACAGAGCCAAGTTCGTGGAATGGATTGACGAACAGAGTACGCTTATCAAGTCACTTGACCCAAACCATCTTGTCACAACTGGTTCGGAGGGCAAGCACGGATGTGAGGAGAGCCTTGAATTGTTCAACACCATCCACACGCTTCCAAATATTGATTACGCTTGCATCCATATCTGGCCTTACAACTGGGGATGGCTTGGCGAATACGTACAGAACTACGATGCCGACAAGACAACAGAGGGAGAAGACCCGATAGTGAGCAACGTGGGAAAAGCATGTGACAGTACACTCGCCTACATAGATGAGGCACATGAGCTTATGTCGAAAGCTGGAAAGCCACTCGTACTTGAGGAATTTGGCTATCCTCGTGATGGATTCAAATTCTCGGCAGGAAGCCCTACCACAGGAAGGGACACATACTACCAGTATGTCTTCAACATCATCAAGGAGTCAGGCAAGATAGCCGGCTGT
This sequence comes from Bacteroidaceae bacterium, assembly GCA_017961965.1. The sequence goes on from JAGCWG010000491.1 coordinate 3,076, forward strand.
AACTTCTGGGGATGGGGAGGCAGAGCAGATGTGAAGCACACCATCTGGCAACGATGGGATGACTACGTATGCGACCCTGCACAGGAAGAGCAAGGCCTCAACTCCGTGTTTAAGGCAGACAGCAGCACTCTTAATATTATAAAGAAAGCGGCGGAGAGGATTAAAGGTAGTGAAAAGTGATTAGTGAATAGGGAAAAAATAAATCTAACTGTCTGGTTGTAGTTTTGCACAAAGGTGCTTATTAAAAAAACAGTC
>JAGCWG010000492.1 GCA_017961965.1 Bacteroidaceae bacterium
AGGTGAGTACGAAAACGGACAAGGGCAGCCCGGGAATGCTGATTGTGTTGGAGCTTTCGTGCCTGATTATCATGCTTGTCGCTGCGATAAACTTTGCCAACTTCTCCCTTGCCGAGGCACCGTCACGTGTGAAGAGTGTCACGACGCACCGTATGCTTGGAGGTAATGTGTGGTTACTGCGTCTCAAGCACGTGGGTGAGGGCGTCATCACGTCGGTGACAGCCATGCTGTTTGCCTTCGTTCTCCTTGCAGCCATGCAGCAGTTCCCTGATTTCACTGGCTTGTTCAACGGGTCGCTTGCACTCATGGACAACTGTGACATCATCCTGCAACTCTCGGGCCTGTCGGTCTTGATTGGCGTTGTGGCTACGGTCTATCCTTCGTGGTATCTTACATCGTTCCCTATGGTGACGGTGATGAGGAGTTCCTTTGCTACCAGCCCGAAGGGGCTCGGACTTCGCAAGTGCCTTGTATGGGTTCAGCTGCTCGTATCAACCCTGCTTGTCTGCCTGTTTGGCATAGTTAATATGCAGAAGTACTACGTGTCTTACTGTGATTTCGGCTACGACAAGGATGAGGTGATGTATATCGAGTTCAGCTATGGCGAGTTCGGGCTTGGCAATAAGCTAAGCATGAAGAACGAGGTGCTGAAGATACCCGGAGTTGAGGCTGCATCTGTCTGTGGTGTTACGCTTGGCAGTTCCGATGACTTTAACCAGTGCGCAGTTGTAGCAAAGGATGATGCAAGCAATATTATCTCATTCCGTTATATTCCTGTCGATAAGGACTTCTTCAAGGTGTATGGCATCAGTATCATCGAGGGACGTGAGTTCAAGGATGAGGAAGCAGGCGTGACAATTGTCAACGAGGCATTCATCAGGAAGAACCCGTTTGTTAAGCTTAATGACTGCGTGTTTAGGGGCGACTCGACTATGATTGTGGGCATTTGCCCTGACGTGCGTCTTGGCACTGCCCATACGGATAATGCCAACTTCCCTGCACTCTTCGATTTGTGTGATTACAGCATGGAGGATTGGACTGACCGTTTGCCTTACCTTTGCCTGAGGGTTTCGGCTAATGTTGATAAGGTAAAGGTGAAGCATGAGGTTGAGGCTCTCCTGTCGAAGTACTGGAAGGATGGGGTGCCTGAGTGTCACTTCCTTGAGCAGGACTTGGATGACATATACCGTGAGGACTTCATATTCATCTCGCAGGTGACGATGTTCTCGGCTCTGGCTTTTGCGATTACTCTTATCGGTGTGTTCTGCCTGACGATGTTCGAGACGGAATACAGGCGTAAGGAGATTGCGATACGCAAGGTGCTGGGATGCAGCGAGTCGGGCATACTCGCTATGCTGGTCAAGCATTACCTGATTATCCTGCTGGCGGCTTTCGCCATTGCTGCTCCGCTTGCCCTGTACCTCGGTACGGAATGGCTCCAGAGCTTTGAGGAACGTACACGGATATACTGGTGGCTCTTCCCTGTGGCTCTTCTGGTCGTCGGTCTCGTACTGACAGGCACGGTAGTTGCGCAGAGCTGGAGGGTGGCAAACGAGAACCCTGTGGGGAATCTGAAGGAGGCATAAGGCCCCCGACGGACCTTCCCCAGCCCCTTCCTGAAGGACGGGGAGTAGTTACCACACTCATTCATCATTCATCATTACTCATTTCTCATTACTAATTCCTAAGTCCTAATTATCACTATGGGTAAAGGTTCATTCATAAAGATATTATCACTCACAATAGGTCTTACCATCGGCTTGGTTCTCCTTGCCCGCGTAAGATTGGAGTTGAATTATAACAGTTGCGTAAAGGATATTGACAACGGATATAAGTTGTCTGAATACATCGTGACCAAAACGCAAGGAGAATTTAATCATGGACAAACATCGGGCGGTACGGCACCAAAGCTACGAGAGTATGTTCCAGAGATTGTGGAATGTTCTCGAAATACTTTTTTCACAGCTGAAGCAAAGCTTGTGTTTGAGGATGGGCGAAAGGTTAAAACCCGTCAGATGAGATTTGCAGACAGTTGTCATTTCCAGTTTTTTGATACCAAAGTTACTGGTGACGTGCGCAAAGCCCTCTCTGTCAAAGGTCAATGTATGGTAAGCAAAAGTCTTGCAGATAAGATTGGTGGCGATGTCATAGGCAAATATTTCTACGTTTATCCTTATGATAGCATACCACTTACTATAGGTGGCATATACGATGATTATGCTGACAACTCGTCGTACTCTGATGTTGATGTGTTTGTATCACTTCCATCAATAGGTTATTATTCGTATGATGGATCAAGCAACTTGATGGGTAATGACCGCTATAATTCGTATGTGCGCCTCGTGCCAAATGCAAACCTTGAGAAAGTGCAACACGAGAGCGACAAAATGATTGAAAAGGAACTTGCATCGGAAATGAAATATCTTGCAGAATCTGGTCACAAGGGTTTTCATTATATTTTCAATAATCTCGCTGAGGAGCGAATAAATAATGCAATGGAATCAGGCTTTTGCATAATCCTTGCCATAGTTGCTATAGTGATACTCTTCACAGCCATCATGAACTACATACTTGTTGTCATAGGTACTCTTGCTGGTAAGGCAAAGCAGGTAGCCGTACAGAAGAGTATGGGTGCTCATGATTCTGAGTTCTATAAGGAAACATTCAAGGATGCTGCCATTCATCTTTGCATTGCACTCGCATTTATGACATTCATCATACTCGTTGGACAGGACTTGATAAAGACGCTTCTTGGTGTTTCTTTAGGTACATTGTTCTCCAGTCAGACTTTGTTCGTAGTATTGGGAGTGTGTGTTATTGTTTTGCTTACTTGTGCTCTTCTTCCTGGCTACATTTATTCACACATATCCGTAACATTTGCATTCCGCCACTTTAGCGAAAGTAAGAGGATATGGAAGTTGTCGCTTCTCGCCTTTCAGTTTGCTCTTAGTGCATTACTGTTCGTCGTACTCACAACAGTCTATCGTCAGTATGATTATATGCTAAACAAAGACCTTGGTTATGACTACAAGAATGTTGTGTACACGCATTATCTTGTTAGTGCAAAAAAAGCAAAGGTGCTTATGGATGAGGCAAACAAGCTGTCATTTGTGGAAAGTTCCTATCTATCATACTCTTTGTTCTTTGACTCACAAAGTGGAGACAATATATCAATAGTTGGTCATCAAAATGACTTATTTAATGCTGCTAACATGTTCTTTGCCACTTCAGGCATCATAAGGACTATGGGACTTACCATCGTGAAAGGAAGAGGTTTTTCAGAGCGTCCAGATTCTGCTACGAATGAGGTGTTAGTGGATGAGAATTTTGCCCGAAGGGTTAAGAAACAAGAGGGAATAGATAACGTAATAGGATTGCAGGTGACAAATTCAAGTTTCGGAGACATCCCATTCACCATTGTTGGTGTAGTAAAGGACTTTACCATTTGTGATCTCAACCAAAGGGATGAACGTCCTTTATTTGTCATCAATGGTTCCAGATGGACATCATTTGCAGTGTTTAAGTTGCAATCGCTTACGGCTGAAAACATTATAGAGCTTCAAAGACTTTGTGACAGACTTTATCCAGACGATGAGATGACTATTATGCCATACTCCGAATTGGTACATAATGGTTATGACGAGACACAACACATGCGCGACCTTATCATTATTGGATGTATAGCCACGTTCCTTATCACATTGATTGGATTGATAGGTTACATAAGTGATGAGGTACAACGTCGCAGTCGTGAGCTTGCCATTCGCAAAGTACTTGGTGCAAGTGTACTCGAACTACAGATGCTATGGATTAGAAGTATAGCCGTAATCGCTTTACCTTCCACCATATTTGGCGCAATGGTAGGTTTCTACTGCAATAGTCTTATCATGGAACAATTCCCCGACAAGGTTGACATGCCAGTATGGACATACATCGGACCACTCCTCTTTGCTATTATCGTCACGATGATAGTCATTTGTTGCAAGACATACAAGGTAGCAACGTTGAATCCAGTTGAGAGTATCAAGACAGAATAAAATTCATTGATTTTGAAAAAGGAATATGACAGGTTTTATATATACCATACGTCGCTTCAAGTCGGCGACTGTGCTTAACTTTATCGGTCTCGTTATAGCCATGTTTGCTTATTACGTCCTGATGACACAGATAAACTATACCGGTGGATATAATAAGGGAGTGCTGGACTATGAGAATCTGTATAGGGTGGAGAATTGTGGTGAGAACTCGTGGGGAACATACGTCAATCGTCCATCCATGGAAAAACTGGCGAATGATGTACCACAGGTTGAGAGCATAGCCTTATTTGGTGGCATGGGTATGTCTATGGAATATACGTATGATATCAATGGGAATAAGGTTAAATTAACCACAATGAGTTATCGTACAGGTTCTTTGGAAACCTTTGGCGTTAAACTTGTGGATGGTTCGCTTGATGACGCTTTAAGTGGTAACGCTGCTGTTATTCCTGCATCTGTTGCAAAGACATACTTTGGTAAAACAGATGTCGCAGGTGAAACGTTTTATTTTCCTTTGAAATCACAGAAGATAACAATTGCTGCTGTATATGAGGATTTCCCAGAAAACTGTTCGGTTAAGAATGTGATATACTTTGACATGAAAGACCGTGGAAAAGAAGACTACACAACGTGGTCATTCAATGCTTTCGTACGTCTAAAAGCAGGAACGGACCCTGTAAAAGCCGCAAAGACTTTTGAAAAGCTCGTTGTTGATAATGAAGAAAAGGGAACCTTCATGCGTTTCACACCTGTTGCAGATACGTATATGTCGGGGTTTGATACCGACGTAGATAAGGGAAGCCCGGGGATGCTTATGGTGTTACAACTTTCGTGCCTGATGATTCTGCTGGTCGCAGTTATAAACTTTGCCAACTTCACTCTTGCCGAGGCACCATCACGTGTAAAGAGTATTACGACTCATAGGATGCTTGGCGGCAATGTATGGCTTATTCGTTTGAAACTTGTATTTGAGGGAATCATAACTTCTGTTGTGGCGATGTTGGTCGCATTAGTCGGAATTACTGTTTTTCATCAGTTTCCAGACACACATGAACTCTTTCTAGGTTCGACAGCCTTCATGGACAATCTTGATATAGTGGCTCAACTTGTAGGAATATCTGTGGTTATTGGACTTGTTGCAACTGTTTATCCTTCATGGTATCTTACTTCGTTCCCTATGGTGACGGTAATGAGAAGTTCCTTTGCCACAACTCCTAAGGGACTTAGGTTCAGAAGGGTTCTTGTTGGCGTTCAGTTGTTGGTATCAACCATTCTTGTATGTTTCTATGGCATTACCAATTTGCAGAAGTATTACGTGTCAAATAGTGACTTTGGATATGATAAGGACGAAGTTCTTTATGTAGAATTCGATTTGTCTATACCGCAGAAGAAAAAATACACCATGAAGGAAGAAGTTCAGAAGATATCTGGTGTAGAGTCAGCCTCACTTTCACAAACTGTTTTGGGCTTGTCTGACTTGATGATGTCTTGGGGACGTCCGGGAAAGAAAGAAGATGAAACAATGTACTTCCGATGTTTGCCAGTTGATGCTGATTACTTACGAGTGTATGGGATGAAGGTTTTGGAAGGACGTGACTTCCGTAAAGGTGAAAGGGACGTTGCTATTGTTAATGATGCTCTTGTTAGGAAATATCCTTATGTAAAGGTGAATGAACAATTTAGTCCACAAGAGTCTGCAACGGTTGTTGGTATATGTAATAGTCCTCGTGTTGGTACTGCGCATTCGGATAATGCAAATTCGCCTACCATATTCCTTGTCTTTGGCCCTTCTTATGATGGTTGGGGAGACCGATGGGAATATATGAGCATAAGAGTCTCGGCTAATGTTGATAAAGTGAAGGTGAAACATGAGGTTGAGGCTCTTCTGTCGAAGTACTGGGAAGAAGGGGAACCTGAGTGTCATTTCCTTGATCAGGACTTGGATGATATATACCATGAGGACTTTGTGTTTATTTCGCAGGTGACTATGTTCTCGGCTATGGCTCTGGC